>NZ_JAJQRC010000006.1:0-107914 GCF_046533115.1 Treponema sp. TIM-1 | reverse complement strand
CCGCCGTTCTTGGTCTTGCTTTCCCATTTTTTCCTCTCCTTCTGTTGTACTCTATGCTTATTTTTATGTCTATCGGATGGGGTACGGTCCACCAGGTCTTGTTCCGAAAGAAACCCAAATAGAATAATTATGAGGCAATGCGCTATATTGACTAAAAAAGTAATTTATGTTATACCCCATAAAATATACTTGTAGTGGTGAATTCCGCTTTAACTACAAGGCAAATCGGAGGAAAACGGTGTTTGAACCCAGTGAGGAAAAAAGCCAAAAGTCCCGTGAGCTTGTTACACAGGCTTTTGGAAAGAAAATCCAGGATCCCGCGCCCTATACCATCGCGTATGGTTATTTCTATAAAACGGGGATTTTCGTAAAAAAGATCAGTAACTATGCCGTCGGTTTTTCGGAGGCGCTTAAAGAAATCATCGTCATTCCCATCAGTTTCGATGGAGACGAGGTGGGGGAGGCAATCCGCCTTAAAAAAGACGACATCATTTCCGCAAAATTCGGTCTCCAGGGCGATCTTAAAATCAAGTCAGCCCTACTCAATGGGGAACTGCGCTTTATCGTCCCCCCCTACACGCCCACCACGCTGGAAAGCGCCTATATCCTGCCAATAAACCAGAATGAAGAAGCGGCGGCGTTTAGAAGTTTTATAAAGAATACTTTTTGATTCGTTATGAAGGGTCCATACTCAGGAGCTTGCTCCTGGGTTCTTCATTCCTGCGCCTCGCTGTATCGTACCACATCTCTCATCTTTCGACTCCTATGTGACAACTTTAAACCATGACACGACAATGCCTCTCTTCTCACTCCTATCTCCTCCTTTTTCTCTTTTTCGCCAAATTCACCCCAAATATGCCATCCGGCCTGGTATCATGGCCTTATAGAGAATTTAACCACGAAGGCGCATAAGGCGAAGAAGTAAGTAAGAAAGAAAAACAAGGAAAAAATTACGTATTTCTTCCCTTCTTCTCATTTAATTGACCGCGCAGCGGTCTACTTTGCGCCTTTGTGGTGAATTTCTTAAATTCTGTATATGCATGGCCGTTTAGTGTTTACAAGGTACTAGACCATTCTTCCCTATATCTTATCTATTTGTCAGGCCCGCCTCGGCGCAGAGGGATTCCAGCATGTTGCAGGTAGCTTCATCCAGGATTATGCCGGTTTCGAGCGCCCGAGCGCGGGCCTCCGCCTCTTTTTCACCGTGGATATAGATCCGGTCCTGGCCTTCGGCCTTGGCGCCGTTTCTGATGCGGTCCAAAATGCCGCTGATATGGGCTTTGAGCGCCGAAGCCTCGCCGAACAGATCCATGCGGATGGCGCCGAAAAAGTGGGTGATCCCCGAGCCCTTGCCCGTTTGGAAGGTATCGTAACTCGCGGCCCCCAGCGAAAGTCCCGAGCAGAGGAGTTCCACCAAGAGGCCGAGGCCAAAACCTTTGTGGCCGCCGCTTTCTTCCCCTTCCCCGCCCAGGTAGAGGTGGCCGCCGAATTGCGGGTTTGCCCAAAAGAGCTTTTCAAAGGCAGTGGCGTCATGCATAACCACCCCCGTATCGTCCACTGCCCAGCCTGAGGGCATGGCTTTTTTGCGGCGGTCGTACACTTCAACTTTACCGTGGGCAACGGTGGTGGTGGCCATGTCCAGCATGAAGATGCCGGAGCCGCAGGGAATGGCGGCGCAGATGGGATTGGTACCCAGGACCCGCTCCCGGCCGAAGGTGGGAATACCGCAGGTGCGGGTATTGGTAAAGGCAAGGCCGATCATGTCCCGGGCCGCCGCCTTTTCCGCCCAAAAACCCGCGATGCCAAAGTGGTTTGAGTTGCGGACACTGCAAAAGGCGCTTCCCTGTTTCTCGGCCTTTGCCAGCATCCGGGAAACACTAAAATCGGCAATGTACGGTCCGACGCCGTCATGGCCGTCAACCACCAGGGAAGACGGTGTCTCGTAGACGATTTCCGGTTCGGTCCTGGGCTTGGCAAAGCCCCCCTTCAGGTTCCCCCGGTAGAAATCAAGCCGCGACACGCCGTGGGAGGGTATGTTCCGCGCATCGGCCTCGACCAAAACCTCCGCCGTGATCTTCGCTTCCGCCGGGGAATACCCGTACAAGGTTACGAGCAGGGTTTCCGTCAGTTCGGTTAATTCGCCATAGGCATAGGTATCTTTCATAATCTCACTTATCTTCCTGGGGCACTAACTCGTCCGTCCGGGTTTTACCGAAAATCGCGCCCAGTACGAAGATGATAACGCAGAAGATCCATTCGGGGTAGACAAGCTGCCCCTTAAAGAAGGCTCTGATATTGAGGGCTTTAAGGGCCGGCGAGGCCGCCTCCGCCAGGGGGAGGAAGGTCCAAATGAGCCAGAGGAGGAGGGACGTAAGCATGATGGGGAAACCGGCCGCTTTTTTACAGAATTGCGGCAGATAGATATTGGCCAGGAGCAGGAGGGTAAAGGAAGTGGTGATGGCCAGGGCCGTGGTGATCGTGGCGATGATACTGCTTGAGGTGAGGGCCAGGAAAAACGAAAAGAGGCTGACCAAAAGCACGGTAATCCGGGACACGATGAGCTGGCTGGTACCCTGGATTGGTTTTTTGTAGAGTTTTTTGACGATGTCTTCCACCACCAGGGTCGAGCAGCCCATGAGCAAGCCCACGGCGGTGGAGATGTCCGCCGCCCAGAGCGCGGCGAGGAATATGCCGCCCACCAGGGGTGAAAGCTGGGCCGCCACCGTGGGAAGCGCCATTTGGGGGGCAATGCCGGGAAATTTCGCCGCCGCGACAATGCCGAAGAGGGCGCATAAAAACCCGGCGGGCAGGATAAGAATGCCGCCCACCAGGAAGCCTTTTTGGGCCACCTTTTCATCCCGCGCGGCAAAGCCGATTTGGGCTACCGCCTGGGTACTTACCGCCATGGTTACCATAACGGCCATGAAGCCCGCCACGGCCCAGCCCCCCATGGCGCCTTCGGCGGCGTTCCCTATCCAGGCAAACCAGTGATCGCTTGGCGGCAGGCTTTGGCGTATGGTTCCCAGTCCGCCGAATTTTCCCAGGGTTTGAAAGAGGGCGGCAATAATGCCGATATAAATGACAATAACATTGACAAAATTGGTCAATCCGCTTGCCCAGTAACCGCCGGTCACGGTGATAAGGATAAAAATCGCCGCGGAAACAAACATTCCGCTGTTTCCCGTAAAAATATCCGGCAAAAGGGCCTTGAGGATCGTCCCCCCCGCCACATACTGCATGGACGTTATGGTGATCATGATCAAAAGCTGGTTGATAACGCCTAAAAACCGTGTTTTGGGACCATACATAAGGCCCATCATCTCGGGGATCGTCTTTACCTTCATCCGGCGCAGGTATTTTACCGCAAAAAAGCCGACAAAGATACCGCCTGCGCCCCAGGCCGCGTTGTACCACCCGGCGGAAAGCCCGTTTTTATAGGCGTTTTGCGCCACCCCGACGGTCGAAGCCCCGCCCACGGCAAGCCCCGTGAGCATAACCGCCACCAGGATCCACGGCATATCACGACTGGCCAGCAGATAACTTAACATCTTGCTGCTGGTGGACCGTTTTTGAATCCTCGTCGCCCAGGCCGCCAGCCCCAGTAACCCGATGATATACACAATAAGAATAGCCAGTTGAATACTCATGAAAAACACTCCTTTCGAACGATTTTGATGGTCAAACTGGTTCCACACCCGGGGATGCTCTATTGGGGCGGTACCTTTGTTTCTTTATATCAGGTCGAGGGAGGAATAGCAACCGGTCAACAGGAATTTCACCGTTCAATTCGGAATTTGGGCGCATCGCCGCGGTGCGGCGACCGGGCTATCCGCTTCAATACCGTAAGCCCCCCTGCGGGGGACTTACGGTATTTCCGCTTCTATCCCTTGCGCGGCTTGCTATCCGGCGCCATTTCCCCTCACCACCCGAATTTTACGAATGAAAGCGAAGTTTCAAATGAAAGTTCGCAATGCTGGGGTGGTTCGCGGATCTTTATCCGTAGCCTACGCCTCTTCCTCCTGCTCCGGCTCCGCCGGCGGGCTTTCGGTTTCTCCCGAAGGGGCGGCTTCGGCCAGGGAGAACAGCTTGATCCCCTCATCGGGGAAACGTTCCTTGACCGAAGCCACTGCCCGCGCTATGCCCCGGGCTTCTTCCGCCTCGCACCAGATAACTATGGCGAAATTTTCTTCCGGCCAGATGGCGTCCCCCATTCGGGGGCCGGTGGAACCCACCCCGTACACATTGGGGTATTTGGTGTAGTATTTACCCGCGTTTTCCGCGGCCAGGGCTTCCAGAATGTTTTCTTCCACCGAATGATTGGCAATAATCTCAACCCGTATCATATCCCGGCCTCCCCGGTCTGTTCAGCGCCAAACACGTCCCCCACCAAGGCGGCGCCCTGATCGGATAGGGCCGTTCGCCCCTGTTTTTTTGAAAGTCCCGCGGCGATCCGCTCCCGGCGGGCCTCGGCCCGGGCATTCCGCTCATCGGAATGTTTGTTCATAATGGCATAGATCGTGGGCATGAGGAACAGGGTCATCAGGGTACCGAAGGAGAGCCCCCCTAGCACGGTCTTGCCGATGGGGGCCACCATTTCCGACCCTTCCCCGGGGAAGAACGCCATGGGTACCAGCCCCAGGATCGTGGTCAGGGTGGTCATCAAGATGGGCCGCAGGCGGTTCCCCGCGGCTTCCACGCAGGCCTGGTGCAGGGGAAGCCCCCGCTTGCGGAGCAGGTTGGTGTAGTCCACCAGGACGATACCGTTATTCACGATAACCCCCAGCAGGACCAAAAGCCCCACCGCGGTCAGAATATTGAAGGTTGTACCGGTAATCATATAAATCGCCACTATCCCGATCACCGAAAGGGGAATGGTAAAGATGATGATAAAGGGGTCCCGGAAAGACTCAAACAAACTGGCCATGACCCCGAAAACCAGAAAGATCGCCACGGTCATGATCAGGATAAACCTGCTCATCATCTCCATCATATCCGCGTTATCCCCGGCATATTCGATGATCACGTCATCCTCCGCGGGGATCTCCTCGGTGATAAGGGCCCGGACCTGGTTTTCCAGGACATTGGTTTTGGTGCCTGGCACCGCCCCGGCGGTTACGTGGATCACCCGGCTCTGATTTTCCCGGTTGATGGTCAAGGGTCCGGTGCCTTCCTTGTAGGACGCGAAACTGGAGAGGGATACTCTGCCGGCCACCTGGCTGTTCACAAAGATGTGATCCAGGGCGGGCCGGGTGCTCCGGTCCGCTTCGGCGAGGATCATCACCACATCGTAATCGTGGCCCCCGCTCTTGTACCGGGTGGCGGTAATACCGTCCACTGCGGCTTTGATCTCGTTCCCCACGGTAAGGGTATTGAGCCCCAGGGCGTAGAGCCGGTCCCGGTCAAGCTCAATTTCGATCTGGGGCAGCCCGTCCAGCAGATCCACCCGGGGTTCGGTAGCGTCGGGGATCCGTTCCCGGATAAGGCCGGCGATCCGTTCCGCCAGGGCCTTCCCCTTCACCAGGTCGTCGATTCTGATAACGATATCAATGGGGTTACCCCCCATGACGCTGCCCATGCCGCCCCCGCCGAAGTTGAAGATCACCCCGGGGAATTCGTTGAAGTGGGCGCGCATTTTTGCTTTAATGTCGTCGGCGCTGTCGATCCGGTCTTTGAATTCGGGAAGGTTGAGCCGCAGGGAGCCTGAGTTGCTGCCCCCGCCGCCCATCATACCGCCCCCCCCGGCATTGAGGATCAGCCGGTCATAGCCCCGGACTTCCCTTTCCACAATGAGCTGAAGCTGCCGCAGTACCGCTTCGGTCTCCGGCAGGGGGGTCCCCATGGGGAGGGTCACGTTGATGCTGACCGAATCCGCTTCCTGCTGGGGCATAAACACCCAGCCTACCACGGGGATCATGAAGATGCTGCCCCCAAAGAGGACCAGGATGACCAGGATGACGATCAATTTGTGCCGCAAAACCCGGCTGATCGCCCGGCGGTAGAGGTTTTCCAGGGCGGCAAAAAACCGCTCGAACACCCCGTCAATCGCCGCCAGGGGGCCCCGGAGGGGCTTCTGCTTCCGGGTAACCAGGGGAAGGTAGTGGCTGGACAAAACCGGAACCAGGGCGATTGCCGTAAGCAGGGAAATCGCCAGGGATATGACCACCGTAAAGGCCAGGCCGGCAAACATCTCCCCCGCCATTTCCAGCATCCCCTGAAAAGCTACCAGGGGGGCGAACACGCAGATGGTGGTCAGGGTGGAGGCGACAATCGCCACGATCATCTCCTGGGCGCCCAGAACCGCGGCGGCCTGGAGTTTGGCCCCCTTTTCCCGGTAGCGGTAGATATTTTCCAGGATAACGATGGAGTTATCCACCAGCATCCCTATACCCAGGACCAGCCCCGCCATGGTCATCAGGTTCAGGGTGAGCCCCGCAAAATACATCAGCATCATGGTGATGGCAATGGACACCGGAATACTGATACCGATGATCAGGGTCGGTTTTATGGAACGGAGAAAGATAAAGAGGATAAGCACCGCCAGGAGGGCCCCCGAAAGGGCCGTGGAGGTAACCTGGTTCAGGGAATTTTCTATCTGATCCGTGGTATTAAAAAGCTCGGTTATTTTGATGTCCTGGGGAAGTTCCCGGGTCATCCGTTCCAGCCGGTTCCGCAGTTCCCGGGCGGTCTGTACGGAGTTTTTCCCACTCTGCTTCTGGACCGACATCATCACTGCCGGGGTCCCGTTGACATACACGACGCTGGTTTCATCCCGGTAGCCTTCAAACACGTCGGCCAGATCCCGAAGATACACACTCCGGGGCAGTTCCACCTGGCCGCTGCTCGACGCCCCCCCGCCCTTATAGGAGATCACCGTGTTGCGGATCTGATCCAGGGAGGAATATTCCCCCATGGTGGTCAGAATGTAGGAAAGCCCCCCCTCGGTGATGGTTCCCGCGGTGACCTGCATGTTCTGGGCGGCCAGCATCTGCTGCATCTGGGTTACCGTCAGGCCGTAGGCCTCAAGCCGGGACTGGGGAATCTCCACCCGGATGATCTTCTCCCGCCCCCCATTGACCGAAGCGGTGGCCACCCCCGGGGTCTGCTCTATCCGGGGTATGACGGTATCCTCCGCCAGTTCCCGCAGTTCCTCCGGGGAACGGTTCCCCGTCACCATAAGTCCCATGATGGGGATCATGGAGGGATCAAAGCGGAAGATCGTGGGGGTATCCGCCCCGGTGGGCATATAGTTCCGCACCCGCTCCAGGGCATCCCGGACAGAGTTGGAGGCATCCGCCAGGTCCGTCCCGTAGGTAAATTCCATCATCACCATGCTGGACCCCTTGGACGAGGTGGAGGTCACCTTTTCAAGGTTAGAAACCCCGGACAGGGCCGCCTCCAGGGTCCGGCTGACGGATCGTTCCACTTCCTCGGGCCCTGCCCCGGAGTAATTGGTAAATACCATCAGGTAGGGAGGGTTGATCTCGGGGAGCAGATCCAGGGGAAGGTTCACCACGGCAAATACCCCCAGCCCAATGAGAAGCAGGAAAATGATAAATATCGTCGTCGGCCGCGAAACCGCGGTTTTTGCAAAACTCATGGTAAATACCTCACCTTAATTAACACTCAGGGGTGCTGCCCGGTCAACCACATTAACCCGGGAACCGTCTTCTAAAAGGGTATGGCCCCGGACAACCACCTCTTCGTCGGGCAAAAGTCCGCTCTGTACCTCCAGGACCCCGTCCACAAGGATACCGGGAACCACTGTTTTCCGCCGGGCCACCTGAAAAGCCGGATCCGCGGGATCCGTTTCAACGGTAAAAACATAGTCCTCCCCAAAACGCTGGATCATGGCCCCCGAGGGGATCTTGACGATTTGGTCCTTCCGCTCGGTAATGACCCGTACCTTGGCGAACATCCCCGCCTTAAGCCGGGACCCGGGATTCTCCACATTCACCTTCACTTCCATGGTCCGGGAAGCGGGGTCCACCACCGGACTTATCTCGTGGATGCTTCCCCGAAAGGTCTCTCCGGGAAAGGCGTCCAGGGTAATTTCGCAGGGCAGGGACAGGGCCATCTTGGAGATAAACCGCTCCGCCACATAGAGCCGAATCTCCAGGGCGCCGCCCCCGGTAAGCCGGGCCACGGGCACGGCCTGGCTGATGGTCATCCCCATCTGGGCGGGCAGGGCCACAATGGTACCCCCTATGGGGGCCCGGGTTATGCCGGGAATATAGCTCATCCCCGGCTTGGAGGGATCCACCGCGGCGATGGGGTCCCCCCTGCGGACCTGGTCTCCCACGGCCACATAGAGCCGGGTAACCCTGCCGGCCACGTCGGAATAGGCGTCCACGGTGGAACCCGCCACAAGGTCCCCGGAAAGGGCCAGGTAATCCTGGATCTGTCCCTGGACCGCCGTGGTGGTATTCACCGCATAGACCTGGACTTCCGGGGCCGCCCCGGGGATGCCTGGAGCCGCGGGGGCGTTCCCGCCGAAACGGTCACAGCCGGTAAAACCCGCGGATACGATAACTAAGGCCGCAAAAAAAGCGGCGGCCGGTATTTTTACGCTCATAGTTGACTCCCGGAAAGGGTCCCAAAGGGAACCCCCATAGCATATTCAAGGTCGATAAGTCCCTGGAGGTAATTAAAATTCTGTTCCAACACCCCGATTCGGGCCCTACGCAATTCCAATTCGGCGTTTTGTACTTCCAGCACCTCCCGGAGCCCCGCCTGGTAGGCTTCTTCGGTCAGGCGGTAGGTCCGTTCCGCCAGGTCCACGGTCAAAGTCAAGGCCTCCACGGTACTTCGGGCCTGTTCCAGGGACATCACGGTACTGTAAATCTCCAGTTCCGTCCCCCGGATCGCCTGGGCAAGGCCGATATGGGCGCTCTTGATAGAGTCGTCCAGATCCTTGATCGCCTGAAAATTCGTACTAAAGGGGATAAGACTGTGGAGCTGTACCCCCAGGCTGAGGGTGAGGGAACCGGACTGCTGCCAGAAATCCTTGTTCCCCCAGTCGTCCTTCCAGGGGTCCTGGATAAAGATCTGATTCGAATTCCAGCTCAGGGTCAACGAGGGGGTCAGGGAAAGGATCTGGGCCCGCCGGCTGCTTTCCAGGGTCAACAGCTGGTGTTTCAGTTCCAGAATATCCGGTTTTCCCGAAGCAGCCTTGGAGATAAGCTTTGCCGTATCCAGGGGGATAAAGACCGTATCATTCTCCACGGGGATAAGCTCAAACCGCGTATCCAGGGGAAGCCCCAGGTAATTGGCCAGGGAAACCATGTTCAGATTAAGGCCGTGTTCCGCCTGATCTATGGTGGGTTTAAGGTTTTCCATGGACACCCGGGCCTGGAGCACGGTCAGCTCCGGCACCAGCCCCGCCCGGTAATTGGCCTGGGCCATGGTCACCTGCCGCTCGGCCGCGGCATAGCTCTGCCGGAGCAGGGCAATATTCTCCTGGATCAGGAGGATCTGGTAGTAGGCTTTCCGCACGTCCCGCTCAAGCTGGGCCCGGGCCTTTTCGTAGCCGATAAGCCCCCCCTCGTAGTTCAGCCGGAGGGTCCGCAGTCTCTCAAACATGGCGGCATTGAGGTTGAGGGACGCCTGGACGGATCCCGCGATATGCCACCGGGGGTTTTCCACCACTATCGGGGGCAATGCCGGGATCGTCGTGGTAGAGGCCTTGTTGTCCCGGCTTACGCTCCCCCCCAGGGTGATACTGGGGATGAACTGGTTCCAGGACAGATCCGACGCCCGTTTTTGCGTCCCCGTGCCGATCCGCACGGATTCCAGCCCTAAATTGTTTTTGACGGCCAACTCCACCGCCTCATCCGGGGAGATCACCCGAACCCCCGGAGGGGGCTGGTCCTGCCCAAAGGCAAGCCCCGGAAAAATCAGGAAAAAACACACCAGCGCCGGCGGAGCGAAGGGTTTTTTGTGTTTGCCCCGGGAAGTGCATAAAAATTCACGAAAGGGAATTTTTATGCCCCTGGGGCAGGCTGCCGCTTGCCGCCGCCGGGCGCCGTGAAAACGTGGAATCATAAAGCACTCCTTCTGTTGACCCCGGGAACGTGTTTAACCACCGAATCCTCCGGGGAACCGCGGAAACAAACCAGCCCGCGGCCCTCCTGGTCAACCACTAGTATAGGCCCGCACCGGGCGCGGCCTCTTACGGCTTCTTGCCGTCTTTTACTATATAATAATAAAATATACCCTATTGGTAACATGATTTATACCCGTTTATCCCAAAAACCACAAATTTATATAAAATTCGCAGGCTGGTATTGGGGACTTCCGAAACCGCCATACCCGGGGGCCGGCGCATAAGGACATTGGCGGTAAGAAACAAAACCCATTGGGCGGTCTGCTCCTTTAACGATTCGGACAGCCCCGCCATGACCTCGATGCCGTTGATCTTGATATCCGAAAAGATCCGGTAGATCCGGGGGGGAGTCGAATGCCCCAGATCAATCCGCCGGGTCTTGAGCCAGTCCAGGGCAATGAGGATCTCCGGCCGGGAACGGAGGTAGTCCGCCACGCCGATGATGGCCAGGTAAAACTGCTCCTCGGGAACCGTTGATACCCGGATTGCCGCCCCGGCATAGGCAATTATCCGTTCAAGTTCGGTTGAAAAAAGCTGCCTCAGCATATCCTGCTTGTTTTTAAAGTGGGCATAGAGGCCGCTTTTGGATAACCCTGAACGACGGGCCACCATGTCCATGGAGGCGTTCCAGGGCCCCGCCTCGGCCACTGCGCCGGCCACCGCCTTGAGCAGCCCCGCATCTTCCGGATCATCCGGCAGATGGGGGGGAACGGCCCCTTCAAGCGCCTCAAAATTGATACGATCCGCCCTATCCCGGCGCAGCCCCAAGCCCCCGGTGATCTTCTCCTCGATCCACCGGATAAGTCCGTAGACCTGTTCATCCGACGGGGGCTCATCCGGGGCATGGCTGTGTTTATGGAAACTGGCCACCCAAAAGATCAGGGACGCCAGGATGAGCTGGAGCATGGACGGGTAGGTTTCGACATCCTCTTCAACGGGGCGTATCTTCCGCATATCTATCCCCCGGCGCTCCAATTCAGCCATAAGCTGCTCCGGTTCCCGTTGGCCGTAGACCATAAACAGGGAGAAGATAAAGGCGTTCATATCACGGGTATAATACTCCACCATGGTCCGCATCATGGTAAACTGGCTTTCTATCAAATCCGTGGTTGCAACGGCCCTGGCGTAACCGTCTTTGATAAACGCCGTGTATTGATCAAAAAAGGACTCGTACATGGCGTCCAGCAGGGCCTGTTTGTTTTTGAAATGCCGGTATAGGGCCGCCTTGGTAACCCCCAAGTCGCGGGCCAAAAGGGAGAGGCTGGTTTGCTGGTAAAATATCCGCCCCCAGGTCCTAAAAGCGGTGTTTATAATATCCCCCTTCGTTAACTGTACCATAATCCACCCATACCCCAAAAATGTTACCGACCGGTCGTTAACATACAAGATACTA
This sequence comes from Treponema sp. TIM-1, assembly GCF_046533115.1. Lineage (NCBI taxonomy): Bacteria > Pseudomonadati > Spirochaetota > Spirochaetia > Treponematales > Treponemataceae > Treponema > Treponema sp. TIM-1. The sequence goes on along the minus strand of NZ_JAJQRC010000006.1, from coordinate 96,419 downwards.
CCTTATTTTTTTTTAGGCAAGGGGTCTGGTACCGGAGTCCCGGGTATTGCAGGTTTCGTATCAATCATAAGGGATTCGTTCACCCCCAGTCCTATCGGCAAGTTCGGGGACTTTTACTTCGGCGAAGAAGGAATCGTGAATGAACCGTTTGGTAACCTGCGGCAGATGTGATTTCTTGTCTTTATTCAGGAAGTCAAAAAATTTTACCCTGTAATACTTTTTATCGTAATACGCTTTGAAGCCAATCTTTTCGCTGAACAGAAACACGATATGTTTCTTGACCAGCGGTTTGGAACTGTCAACCTGAAAGGTGTAAAGTCCATGTCTCTGGAATTCCCCCCTCGCACAGCCCGAAGGAACCGAAGGTTCCCGGGCTGTGGCGGCGGACTCTACAGGTAGTGAGCGGGGGGAAATTACCCGCACGGCAGGAAAGCCGACAAAGCTCAAGCGTCTGCTCACCAGCAGCAATAGCCGCCGTCAATAATAAGGTCCGCCCCCGTCATATAGTCCGATGCCGGCGAGGCAAGGTATACCACCGCCCCCTGCAGGTCATCGGTAGAGGCCATCCTGCCCATGGGGATCTTCTCCAGCCATTTAGGCAGCATGGACTTGCCCTCGGGAGTCTCCAGCAGCTTGTCCACCAGGGCGGTTTTCGTATACCCCGGGCTGATACTGTTCACCCGGATGTTCCTGGGGGCCCATTCCGCGGCAAGACTCCTCGTCAGGTGCAGTACCCCCGCCTTGGAGGCGTTATAGGCGCACTGGTTTTGGGGGGTGTTCGAAATATGGGCCGACATGGAAGCGGTGTTGATGATCTTCCCGTAGCCCGCCTTCGCCATTTCCCGGGCCTCCGCCTGGGCGCAGAGGAACACCGCGTCCAGGTTCAGGGCGAGGATCTTCCGCCATTCGCCGAATTCCTGGATCAGGGCGTCCCGCCAGGCCCCCATACCGGCGTTATTCACCCCGATAGTAAGGCTCCCCCACCGCTCAACAATGATTTTCACCATCCGCAGCACATCATCGGGGCTGGTCACATCCGCCTTAATAGCCATCGCGTCGATACCCTTTTTCCCCAATTCCCCCGCGGTTTCCTCCGCCAAGGCCAGGTTGATATCCACCACCGCGATTTTCGCCCCCGCTTCTCCCAGGGCAAAACAATACGCCTGCCCGATACCCTGACCCCCTCCGGTCACCAGCGCCGTCTTCCCATCCAACCTAAACCGATCTAAAATCATCTGTCCCATACCTTACTCCTCTCCCTCCCCCACATACATCTCTGGACTCCCTCCCGCCACAGCTCGAAGGAACCGTAGGTTCCCGAGCTGCTGCGGCAGCCGCTACCGGCAGTGAGCGCCCCGCTTGGTACCCGCCCCCCTCTGCCTCTTCCCCCCTCCCCCGAGCAGGCGCTTGAGCCTTATCCAGCTATGCTGCCGTGCGGGCAATTTCCCCCGCTCACGTCTCTGGAATTCCCCGCCGCCACAGACCGAAGGAACCGTAGGTTCCCGGTTTGCTGCGGCAGCCGCTACCGGCAGAGCGCGCCCCGCTTGGTACCCCCCCCTCGGCCTCTTCCCCCCCTCCCCCGAGCAGGCGCTTGAGCCTTATCCAGCTATGCTGCCGTGCGGGTAATTTCCCCCCGCTCACGTCTCTGGAATTCCCCGCCGCCACAGACCGAAGGAACCGTAGGTTCCCGGTCTGCTGCGGCAGCCGCTACAAGCAGTAAGCGGAAGGACTCCTCTCCCCCATCAAAAAACCAACCCCGAACCCGGTTAAACGAGTACCCAGCACCGCCTCCCCCCTGCGGTCCCCGCAGCACGGTACCAAGCGCCCCGCTTGGTACCCGCCCCCTCTGCCTCTTCCCCCCTCCCCCGAGCAGGCGCTTGAGCCTTATCCAGCTATGCTGCCGTGCGGGCAATTTCCCCCCGCTCACGTCTCTGGAATTCCCCGCCGCCACAGACCGAAGGAACCGAAGGTTCCCGGGCTGTGGCGGCGGACTCTACAGGTAGTGAGCGGGGGGAAATTGCCCGCACGGCAGGAAAGCCGCCCCCGCTCAAGCGTCGCATATCACCACCTTAAGCACCCCTTCGGTTCCCTGTTCAATGGTCTCTATCCCTTTGACAAATTCCTCCAGAGGCAGCCGGTGAGAAACCAATTTTGAAACGTCGATCCTCCCCGATTCAAGGAGGCGCACCGCCTGGATTGAATTCCGTACCGATGTGTAGGAAGAAAGGATAAAAAGTCCCTTCTCAAACAGGGAAAAGGCGGGCAGGCTCAGGGTCGCGTCCCGTTTGGGCACGCCAAACCAGAGCAAGGTCCCCCCTTTTCGCACATACCGCAGACTTTGTTCCATAAGGAAGGTGGAACCTGCCGCTTCCACCACCACGTCATAGCCATCAACTTCAAGATCCTCCAGGGAAGCGCTGGTATACCGGGCCCCCGACTCCCGGGCCAGTTCCAGCCGGGCCTGGTTTTTGTCCACCTGGGTAATGTCGTTGGAACCCTGCAGTTGAATCACCTTGGAGAGGAGGATGCCGATGGGCCCCGCCCCCAGGATAGCCACCCGGTCCCCCATATGTATCCGGGCCCGCTGTACCCCATGCAGAACGCAGGAGAGGGGTTCCACAAAGGCGCCGGAAATAAAGGGCAGGGAACCGATAGAAAAAACCGCCTTCTCCGGGGCCACCGCGTATTCGGCCATGCCCCCCGGCCGGGTAACCCCCACGGCCTCCCAATGCTCGCAGAAGTTCTGCCGGTTGTTCAGGCAGGCGTGGCAGTTGTCACAACTGATATTCGGCTCAATCGCCACTCGGTCCCCCGCCTTGAACCGGGTAACCCCTTTGCCGGTCTCCACCACCACCCCGGAAAATTCATGTCCCGGTATAACCGGATAAGACCCCAGGTACTCCCCCCGGTAGATATGCACATCCGTACCGCATATCCCCGATGCCATAACCTGTATTTTTACCTCCCCATCCCCCACCGTTGGAACCGGAACCGTCTTAACGTGGGCAAGCCCCGGTTTTTCAATCACCACCGCTTTCATATCCATACCTATCTCCTCCCTTCACTTTACACCCACCTGTTCATATTGTATACTAAGGCAGCTTCAAAATTCGCTGGGTTTTCACCACCGCCGGAAAAGGAGACGCAAGGATAACTATGCGGAAACCGGTTTGTGTTTTTCTGTGCTTCTTTTTGCTCCGGTGCCTGTCCGTCGCCGCGGATACCATTGGTTTTCGCGGTGGCCTCTTTATTGATAGCCCTGATATCCTGGCCAAGGAACGGGACTTTTTTCTTGCCCCCCAGATTGAATATGAAAAATCTTTCGGACGTTTCGATGTGTATCTTGGGGGGCAGTATGCGCTGCACCTCCTCAAATTCTCTCCCCAGTTTTTCTTTGCCGAAGAAAAGTTCGCCGCCCATTTGCCCCTCGGCCCCCGTTCGGAGTTTCAAGTCAGGCTCCACAATGAAAATGAGCTTCGCTTTAACCCCAGCGGCGGCAGCGGCGGCAGGGTGCAGCCCGAACTGGCCTGGGGCCTGTCCCTCCCCCTGGGGGACATTTCCCTGGCCCTGGGCGCCCCCCTGTTCTATCCCACCGGGACCGGCGGAGACCTCCGCTTCGGCCTTGCGGGGACCGCGGCCTATGTTACCCCCTTCTGGATAGGGGTCAGGGCCGGCGCAACCTTCATCGCCGCCCCGGCTCCGGTTTTTGACGGCATGGAGTTTGGCGTCAACTACACCGGGGATCAATATTTCGGCGAACTGACCTTCAAAGCCCAGGATTCCTTTGGGTACTTCAGCCTAAACGTGGACTTTAGTTATTTCTTTGATTTCTTTATCATCAAGGCCGGTATAGAACTGGGGAACCTGAGCAACATGGACGCCATAACCCTGGCCCCTGCCCTGGGAATAAAATACCGCCTTTAATAGTTTCCCTATTGACAAATAATTATAAGAATCGTAAAATACTACCATTAATAGAGCGGAACTTGAAAATTCCGACCACTGTCCGCTCATAAGATAGCGTAATTTCGCAGCCCGGTGGTAAGAAATTGCACGTCCACGATTTTTAAGTTTTTTACCACATCAATGGGGCCGGGCAAGTTTAATCCCGTTCTAAGGGCCGGATAAGAAGAGAAGTTCGAAGGGGTGAAGGTGTTGGCTCTGTTAGGGATAACCTATTTTTTCTCTTTGTTTATTCAGATAAGTTTTAGGGATAGGGCGGTTTCTTCCCCTCCGATAGGATTTTCCGGTGCCTCCATGGCCGGAATTCCCCCAAAATAGCGGAGGGCCCCTATGATTGATGCTGCGGCGCTGACTGTACCCCTGGAAGGTGAACATCCGGCGGGACAAAACCTTGAATACGATCCCCTCTACTTGGAGATGGATTCCCTGGCGGTGGAAGTCCCCGATACCCTTATGGGGGATTCCAAAATTGCGGGCCGGGGGCCGGACTGGAAAAAACTCAGCAAAAACTGTCTTGAATTGTGGGCTAAAACCCGGGACCTCCGGGTTGCCGTATACCTGGTAATCGCCGAAGCCATCACCGGGGGCCTTGCGGGCCTGGCGGCGGGCCTTAAATTGCCGGTGTTTTTGGTCAAGGAGCTCTGGGATGCCTGCTATCCCCAACTGGATCCTACCGACGACAATGATCCCCTGGAACGGCTGAACATCCTCTCCATGCTTTCTCCCCAGTCGGGATCCATTAACGATCCGGTCATGTTTATCCTCCGGTTCCGGGAAGTGCGGCTGGTCCCCTCCCTCAGCTATACCCTGCGGGATCTCCTCATCTCCCTCAACGAGATTGAGGTAAGCGACAACCGGAACATCGATCCCAAGCTGCTCCGGGCGGAGTTTATGAATGTGGCGGTTACGGAAATTGAGGAGCAGGCCGCCCTGGTCAAGGAAGCCCAGGCCCTCATCACGGAACTCTGCAGCGAGATGGATGCCAAGATGGGCGGTTCCTATTCCCTGGATATGTCCGCCCTCACCCACGAGCTGAACCGGCTGGCATCCTTCTACGGCGCCCACCTGGAGTCCCTGAGCCCCGTCCAGGAGGGCGCTACGGGCGATGAAAGCCCCGGCGCAGACCCCTCCCCAGCCGGCGGCGGGGCAAAGGTCTCCCTCCTCTCCTACCATGCCTCAAGCCGGTCGGAGGCCCTGTTGCTGCTCAAAAAAGGGGCCGAGTATTTCCAAAACCAGGAGCCCAACAGCCCCATCCCCCTTTTGATAAACCGGGCCCTGCGGATCGCCGAGATGAATTTTATTGAATTGATAGAGGACATTGTCCCTGACGCCCTTTCGCGGGGCCGGGATATTTTAGGAATAAAACCGGAGTAGCCGGTACTATATAGCGTGAGCAGATTAGGAGGTCAAGAATGGCAAAAGAAAGCGGCCAAAAGTTTATAGCCAAGAATAGGGCGCCTCGGGTTCAGATTGAATATGATGTGGAAACCAACGGTGCGGAAAAAAAAGTCGATTTACCCTTTGTGATGGGGGTTATGTCGGATCTGTCGGGTAAACCGGCGGAACCCCTGCCCCGGGTAGAGGATCGGCAGCTGCTGGAGATAGACAGCGAGAATTTTGACGACCGCCTCAAGGCCGTCAAACCCCGGGTGGCCTTTACCGTCCCCAATGTGATAGGCGGGGAGGGGAATATCCCGGTGGAGATGACCTTTGAAAGCATGGCGGATTTTTCCCCGGCGGCGGTTACCTCCAAAGTCGAGGGATTAAAGCAGCTCATGGAAGCCCGGCAGCAGCTTGCCAACCTCCTTTCGTACATGGACGGTAAGCAGGGGGCGGAGGATCTCCTCAACAAGATCCTCAAAGACCCGGCCCTGCTGCAGGCCCTGGCGCAGAAGGCAAAGGAAGCGGCCCCCGCCGCGCCGGAAGAGCCAAAAAAAGAAGAATAGCAAAAACAAGGAAGGTATACTATGTCAGACACAGCGGAAAAACAGGATGTTCTTAACCCAGAAACCCTGGAAATGTCCGAATTCGAGAGCCTCTTAAACCAGGAGTTTAAGCCGAAATCAGAGGAAGCCACCTCGGCGGTGCAGGGGGCGGTAAAAACCCTGGTAAGCCAGGCCCTGGAAAACGCCGCCCTGATCTCCAACGATACGGTTAAAACCATCGAGGGGATCATCGCGGAGTTGGACAAAAAGCTCTCCGCCCAGGTTAACCTGATCATCCACCACCCGGACTTTTCCCAGTTGGAAGGAGCCTGGCGGGGTCTGGATTACCTCGTAAGCAACACCGCCACCGGGGAACGGCTGAAGATCCGGGTCATGAACATCTCCAAGGCCGAGGTAGGCAAGGTGGTAAAGCGTTTCAAGGGAACCGCCTGGGATCAAAGCCCCATCTTCAAAAAATTCTATGAAGAGGAATACGGTACCGCCGGGGGCGAGCCCTACGGCGCCCTGATCGGCGATTTCTACTTCAACCAAACCCCCCCGGACATGGAGGTCCTCAAGGGCCTGGGCCAAATCGCGGCCGCCGCCCACATGCCCTTCATCTCCGCGGCGGACCCCACGATCATGAACCTGGATTCATGGCAGGACCTGGCCAACCCCCGGGACATCGCCAAGATATTCAGCACCCCCGAATACGCCGCCTGGCGCTCCTTCCGGGATTCCGACGACAGCCGCTATGTGGCCCTCTGTCTGCCCCGGGTTTTAAGCCGGACCCCCTACGGGGCCAAGAGCAACCCCGTGGAAGAATTCAACTTTGAAGAGGACACCGGAGCCGGGGACAGCAGCAAATACAACTGGATGAATGCGGCCTATGCCATGGGGGTAAACATCAACCGTTCCTTTGCCAACTACGGCTGGTGCGCCAATATCCGGGGGGTGGAATCCGGGGGCATGGTGGAAGGCCTGCCCACCCACACCTTCCCCACCGACGACGGCGGTGTGGCCATGAAGTGCCCCACGGAAATCGCCATCACCGACCGCCGGGAAGCGGAACTGTCGAAGAGCGGCTTCCTGCCCCTGCTCCACTGGAAAAATACCGATTATGCGGTATTCTTGGGGGGCCAGACCGTGAATCGTCCCCAGGAATTCGATTCCGCCGAAGCCACCGCCAACGCCAGCCTTTCCGCCCGGCTTCCCTATATTTTCGCCACCAGCCGCTTTGCCCATTACCTCAAGTGCATCGTCCGGGACAAGATCGGTTCCTTCAAGGAAAAGGAGGATATGCAGACCTGGCTTTCCAACTGGATAGCCGGCTATGTAACCGGCGACCCCAATGCCTCCGAGGAGATCAAGGCCAAGTATCCCCTGGCCGAGGCAAAAGTAGAGGTCGAAGCGGTGGAAGGACAGCCGGGCTATTACAATGCGCGGTTCTATCTCAGGCCCCATTATCAGCTTGAGGGGCTTACCGCTTCTCTGCGGCTGGTTACCAAGGTTCCCAGCGGCTCTTAAGAGTCAACAAAACCGTGAAAGATTTTCGCGGTACTATACATTTGGAGGTTTTTTATGGCAGGTGCTTATTTTTTGCAGTTAGAAGGAATTGAAGGGCAGGCTTCGGACAAGGCCCATGATAAATGGCTGGAACTCATCTCTTTTGCCCACGGCACGAGTCAGAATGTGTCCATCCAGCGGGGCGGCGATGTGGCCGGCCGGGGACAGTTTGAGCCCTTTGTCTTTACCCATGCGGTGGACAAGGCCACGCCCAAGCTACAGCTCTACTGCATGAACGGCAGTAAAATCGGCAAGGCTGTACTCCAGTATTGCCGGGTCATTGGCGGGTCCCAGACCCCGGTATACGAAGTTACCCTGGAGAACGTGCGGGTGGCGAAAGCCGAGGTTAAGACCATTGATACCGGTACCGATGATCCCCTTGCCCAGCAGCCCGTGGAAACCGTGGAACTGGTGGCGGGAAAGATCAGCTGGAAGGTTACCCCCATCAAACCCGACGGTTCCAAAGACGGGGCGATTGAGGCTGCCTTCGACCAGATCGCCAACGAATAGGCGGTAGTGGTTGGTATAGCAATGACGCTCCCCTTCGGAAGGCTTACTGCCGCTGATACGGCGGCAAGCCCGGGGGGAGTATCTGTTTTTAATTGACGGGAGACTGGATGCCAGAGGAGAATCGCGGGAATATCAGAAAGGAAGATGCCCGGTACAAACCCTATGTACTCAAGCGTTTGACCGATGATGAGCCCTATGAGAAAAAAGAAATCATTTCGGCGGTCATAACCGAAAAGCAGGTAAAGGACGATATTTTCAGAAATATTGAAATGCTCTTTTGCTCCCGGTCTCACCCGTCTCTGGCGGAATTAAAGGGGTATGAGGACCTGGAGAATTCCGTATTGGGCTACGGTATTTCCGATTACTGCGGCAAGATCTGCGGCGATGATGATCGGGAATTCCTCCTGGAACATATTAAAAAGCAGATCCGGGATTTTGAGCCTCGGCTTGCTCCGGACTCTATTGACGTGAAATTTGCCAACCCCGACGCCGCCATGCGTTCCCTCCTGGAACTGCGGATCAGCGGACATATCTCGGTGGGGCAGGTCGATGAAGAGATACTTTTCATTTCCCGCCTGGATCTGGAGACGGGAAACGCAAGCCTGACTTATGAGGATTAAGGGGTATTGATGGAACTCCTGGATTATTACCGCGATAACCTCAGCTACCTCAGGAATTTAGCCGCGGAATTTGCCGCGGAGTTTCCCAAGATCGCCGGCCGTTTGGGTTTGGGGGAATTTGAATGTGAAGACCCCTATATAGAACGCCTGCTGGAGGGGACCGCCTTTTTGTCCGCCCGGGTGGAAAAAAAGCTGGACGAAGGCTACCGTAATTTACTGGAATCGGTGTTAAATTCCGTGGCCCCCAACGCCCTCTATCCCATCCCCGCGGGGGCCGTAGTGGAACTGGCCCCGAATTACCGTGACGAACAGGTTCGTTCCGGCGCCGTCCTGGGGGCGGGAACCAGGCTGGACGCGCTGATTCCTACTATTAATACCCCCTGTACCTTTTCAACCATGGAAGACGCCGTTATTTCCCCCCTGGCCGTGGGGGAGGCGGAATATGTCACCCGTAGCCTGTCGGATTTTGATATCAATAACCCCCAGGGCCTGGCGGGGCTGCGGATAAAACTCGTTACCGCCGCCGGCCCCCTGGCCGCTTTTCCGGATCGCCTGACCTTTTATATCAACCTGGCGGAGGCGGATGCATCCCTGCTCCTGCGCCAGATCATGCACGAGACCGTGGCCCTCTATATCCGCCGGGGAGAAACCGATCGTTTTGTTCCCTTTTCCGGGGTTACCTTTGATATGCCCCTGGCCGCGGGGGTAAAGCTTTTCCCCGATCAGATCAGGGGCCATGCCCTGGGACTGCGGATACTGCAGAATTTTCTGGCCTTCCCCGGGTTCTTTAAATTTTTTACCCTGAGCAATCTGGGGGGCGCCTTTGCGTCCGCCGTCAATTCCGTGGAATTCCTCCTGGTGTTTAAGCGGCGGGAACCCTCCCTGGTTTCCCTGAAAGCTTCCTCCCTCAAGCTGAACTGCGTACCCGTGGTGAACCTCCTGGCCAAACGGGCCGACCGGGTCTCCATCGAGAAGGAGGCCTACCAGTTTCACATTGTCCCCGACCGGTCCGCCCCCCGAGATTACGAGGTGGTGTATGTTCAGCGCCTGGAATTCTTTAACGAGCAGAACGAAAGCCTTTTTTTAGCGGATAATTTTTATGAGGATAATCCCCTGGCGGAAAAAACCAAAAAGAATTTTTTCAGCCAGCATCGCCGCAAAAGCCTGGTGAATCCCCGCCTTACCCAGCGCAGTTCCTACAGCGGCGCCGAGCTCTTCGTTTCCTTTTCCGGCCAGGATAAAAAACTGGAAGACGTCTATCAATTTGCCGCGGAAACGATCTGTACCAACCGGGACCTGCCCCTGCTTTTGCCCCCGGAAACCTATCTGAGTTCCCATGATCCCTTCCTGAACGGGGGGAACTTTATGACCCGGCCAACCCGTCCCCTCTCCTCCCTTTTTGAACGGGGGGGGGCGTCGGATTTTTCAAAACTGAGCCACCTGGTGTTTAACCTTTCCGCCCTGTTGTGGCAGAACGGCAAATTCCCCCTGGAAGCCCTGCGGACCCTGCTGGGGTCCTATCAGATCCGTTCCGGGGAGGAAACAGAGCGGATGTTGGAGGGTCTGGTCTCCCTGGAAAGCGAAAATACCGCGTTCCGATTTATAAAAAAGGGGGCGGTGTTTTTTGAAGTGGGCTGGAAGGTGAGTTTTACCCTGGATGAAACGGCCTATGCCGGCATAGGGCACTATATTTTCGGCAGGGTCCTGGCGGAGCTGCTCATGTCCTTTTCGCCGATCAATACCCTGCTGGAGATTCATTTTTTTACCAAACAATCGGGACGTATCGCGGTATGGAAGACCTTAGAAGATTAACCAGAACCTGGGCCCAGAATATCCGCCGCAGCATCGCTGCCCCGGACTTTTGGGGTTTTGTGCGGAAGCTGGAAAAAAACGATCCCTCCCGGCCCCGGCTGGGTTACGCGAAACACCCCTCGGAGGAGAACATCCGCTTCGGCCAGATGCCCCATCTCTACTTTCCCCCCAGCGACATTGCCGAAATTATCGAAGGCAAACGGGAGGGAGTTGACGCCCTGGTGTTTACCTACTTTCTGGGCCTCCTGGGGGTAAACGGGCCCATGCCCCTGGAATTTACCCATTATGTGTATCAGCGCTCCTATAGCCATTACGACCAAACCTGGCGGCGTTTCCTGGATATTATCCATCACCGGATGCACGTTTTTTATTACCGGGCCTTTGCCCAAAACGAGCAGAGCATCAGTTTTGACCGCCCGGCGGATGATCCGGTAAGGGATATCATCAAAAGTTTTACCGGGCTGCCCCCGCATATGAATTTCGACGGGGCTGCGGAAAACATCGCCCTTTCCTATGGGGAAAGTTTTTCCTTTATGGCCCGGAACCGGAGCGGCCTGGAGGATGTGCTGCGGCGTATGCTCAAAACCAGGGTGCAGGTAAAGGACTTTATCACCACCCCCTATGACCTGGACCCCGAAGATTATGCGATCCTGGGGAACCGGAAAACCGCGATCCTGGGGCTTAACCTGCAGATCGGCCGGACCTGCCTCTGCGTCACCCGCCGCTTTGAAATAGAGATCGGCCCCATCGACTTCGATACCTACCAGGTGTTGATAACCCCCGGCGGCGGTTTTGAGCTGCTCTTACGGACGGTTCACCTCTACCTGAACCGTCCCCTGGATTTTGTCTTTGTGGTGCACCTTGCCCGGGGCATTCCCCAGGCGCGGCTGGGCTTTGACTGGACCCAAACCAACGCCGATGCCGCCCAGTTGGGCTATACCTGCCGGCTGGGCAATCCCGACCGGGAACTGGAACTGAGAATCGAGGCTTCCCGGTTTAACCGGATGAAGCGTGAAAGAGATAAAGAACGAGATAGAGCGAAAGAAAAATCGGCGTAAAGTCCGAAAAGGAACGGAGGAATTTTCATGAGTAAACTAAAACGGATTCAGCTTTTTTCAAAACTCGACGAACGGGCGTACAAGTCCATCGAAAGCGCCACCATTCTCTGCAAAACCCGGGGTAATCCCTACATCGAATTGACCCACTGGGTAAACCAGATCCTCCTCTCGGAAAACACCGACTGGCACGAGGCGGTACGTTTTTTTGCCTTGGACGAAGGGAAATTGTCCAAGGACATGATCGCCGCCATGGACAGTCTGCCCCGGGGGGCCTCCTCCATCTCGGACTTTTCCAATACCATAGAACTGGTGATCAAGGAAGCCTGGATGATCGCTTCCCTGGTCTTTAAGGAGGGGGCCATCCGCACCGGCCACCTCCTTATCGCCATAAAGCAGACCCCGGAATTTGCCCGGCAGCTCCACGACATGAGCGGGGAATTCCTCAAGATCAACGGGGACATGCTGGCGGAAAAATTCCCGGAGATCGTCACCAATTCCGGGGAAACCTCCACCGCGGTGTCCGCGGGGGAAAGCAACGCCACCGGCCAGGCCGGAGCCCTCATGGGCAGCGCGGCCATGGGCGGCGCCGAGGCCCTGCGGCTCTACACCGCGGACATGACCGCCGCTGCCGCTTCCGGCAAGAGCGACCCCATAGTCGGCCGGGACAGTGAGATCCGCAAGGTCATCGACATCCTCATGCGCCGCCGCCAGAACAACCCCATCATCACCGGCGACGCCGGGGTGGGCAAGACCGCGGTGGTGGAAGGCTTTGCCCAGCGGCTTGCCAAGGGGGATGTGCCGGGCAGCCTCAAGGGAACCCGGCTCCTCTCCCTGGACCTGGGCCTGCTCCAGGCCGGGGCCAGCATGAAGGGTGAATTTGAAAACCGCCTGAAACAGGTGATCGAGGCGGTGCAAAGCTCCGAAACCCCGATCATCCTCTTTATCGACGAGGCCCACACCCTGATCGGCGCCGGGGGCCAGGCGGGACAGAACGACGCCGCCAACCTCTTAAAGCCCGCCCTGGCCCGGGGGCAGCTCCGCTGTATCGCCGCCACCACCTACCAGGAGTACATCAAATACTTTGAAAAGGACCCGGCCCTGACCCGCCGCTTCCAGAACATCATCGTGGACGAACCCGACGACGCCAAGGGCACGGAGATGATGCGGGGCATAGCCGCCGCCCTGGAGGCCCACCACCAGGTGTCCATCCTGGACGAAGCCCTGGGCGCATCGGTAAAACTCTCCCGGCGCTACATCCCCGCCCGGCAGCTCCCGGACAAGTCCGTGAGCATCCTGGACACCGCCTGCGCCAAGGTCGCCCTCAGCCAAAACGCGGAACCCGCGGAACTGGAATACTGCCGCCGCAGGATAGAGGCCCTGGAACTGGAAAAGGAGATCCTCACCCGGGAAGAAGCCGGGGGCTTTGACCACAAGGAAAAGCTCATCTCCATCGAGAAGGATATCGCCGGGGAAGAGGAGAAAAAGGCGGCGTTAGAAAAGCGGCTGGAAACGGAAAAGGCCCTGGTGGCGGATATTATCCGGCTCCGGGAGGAGGCCAAAGGGGACCCGGAAAAAGCGGGCCTCAAGGCGGAACTGGAGGCAAAGCGGAAAGAGCTTGCCGAGGTGCAGGGCGAGGAACCCCTGGTGTTCCCCCTGGTGGATAGCCAGGCGGTTTCTTCGGTTATCTCCGAATGGACCGGCATACCCCTGGGCCGCATGGTGAAGAACGAGATCCAATCGATCCTCACCCTGGACAAGGAACTGCAAAGCCGGGTCATCGGCCAGGACCACGGCCTCTCGATAATTTCCAAGCGGGTAACCACCGCCCGGGCCTCCCTGGCAGACCCCAACAAGCCCATCGCGGTGATCATGCTGGCGGGCCCCTCGGGTACAGGGAAGACCGAAACCGCCCTGTCCCTGGCCGAGCAGATCTACGGCAGCGAGGAGAACATCATCACCATCAACATGAGCGAATTCCAGGAAGCCCATACGGTTTCCACCCTTAAAGGGGCGCCCCCCGGTTATGTGGGCTACGGCGAGGGCGGGGTCCTGACCGAAGCGGTCCGGCGCAAGCCCTACAGCGTGGTCCTGCTGGACGAGGTGGAAAAGGCCCACCCCGACGTACACGAGATCTTTTTCCAGGTCTTTGACAAGGGCCAGATGGAAGACGGCGCGGGACGGCTGGTGAATTTCCGCAACACCATCATCATCCTGACCACCAACGTGGGGGACGCCGTGATCGCCGACCTCTGCGCCGACGAGGACAAGCTGCCCGATTCCTCGGTCCTGGAAGCGGCCATCCGGCCGGAGATGATGCGGGTCTTCCCCGCGGCCCTCCTGGGACGCCTCCAGATTGTGCCCTACTATCCCCTGGGCAGGCGGGCCCTCTACTCGATCATCGACCTTAAACTGGGGAAGATCAAAAAGCGGGTAAGCGATAACTACCGGGCGGAACTCGTTGCCGCCGATGCGGTTAAGGACGAGATCATTCGCCGCTGCGACAATGCGGCCAGCGGGGCCCGGCTCATCGACTCGGTGATCAACAACAGCATCCTGCCGGAGATCAGCGCGGAATTCCTGCGGAATATTATGGAAGGGAATACCCTGAAACGGGCCCTTATCGATGTGAAAGACGAACAATTCACCTATACTTTTGAGAATTTGGAGGACTAAATGCCTACACCTGTAGCGACCATCACGAATTTAACCGCCACCGGGGATGTGATCATCGGCCCCGGCGCCCTGACCACCATGGTCAAGGGCCTGCCCGTGGCCTGTTTGGGGGACGCTGTGGCGGGGCCCCTGTGCGTAACCGGGGTCATCACCATGACTACCGCCATCACCAAACTGGCCAAGGGCCGGCCCACGGCAAACATCGGCAGCGTAGTAACCGGGGTCAGCGTCATTGGCATCCCCGTGACCACCGCGGTGATGGTCTGCCCCAACGTAAACGAAATCGTATAGGGAGCGTACCGTGGCGGAAAACCAAAACAGCCTGACCCTGCGCCTTGCCGGGGGCGGTTACGAGGACCTGTACCCCTGGGAACTGGAACTGGAAGAGGGGCTTTCCCGGCTCTACCGGGGCAGGCTGACCGTACTCAGCAGCACCTTTCACCCCATGGAGGATTTTGCAGAGCTGCTGGACAAGAAGCTTACCCTAAGCATTACCCAGCGCCTGGGGGACAACCGTACCCGCCGTACCCGCTGGCTCCACGGCATCGTAAGCGCCATAGCATGTACCGGCGTTATTGTCGGGCTGGACAAGCAGGACTGTTACCGCACGGTATTTACCATAGAGCCGGAACTGGCCCGGCTCCGCCATACCCTGCAGAGCGAATCCTTCTTCCATGTACCCCCCCTGGATATTGTGGAGACCCTCCTGAACCGTTACGGCCTGAAGGGCAATTTCAGCGGCGATTATATCGACCGCCGCAAGTACGGACCCCATTTGCTGTTCCAGGAGGTAAACGAGCCGTGTCTGGCCTTTCTGGACCGGCTGCTTCGGATCTACGGGCTTTCCTATACCTTTTGCCACCCCGGGCCGGGGGATTCGGGTCTTGCGGATGCGGAGCTGTATTTTTCCGACGGCGAAAAGTTTCCCCTTTCCGGGGTGGTATATTCCGACAAGCGGAAGGTCCCGGCAATAGGACGCTTTGACTTTTTAAGCAAAGACGAGGGGCAGAACCAATGGAAAATGGATAACTGGTGTATGGAGAACAATATCGGCGTTGACGGCCTGACCCTTTCCGCCGTCTATCCCGAATCCTTCCGGGGAAACAGCCAGTGGCAGCGGGGCCAAACCAGGGCAAAGGACCGGTACCACGATTATACCGCCCATTTCCACCAGTATGAACGGGGAACCCCGGAAGCGGAAATGGATGATGACATTAAGCTCATCCTGGACGCCCGGTACCTGGCCCTGCAGTACGCCAAGTCCCGGTGGGAAGGGGAGGCGGAAAATTTGGCCCTGGTTCCGGGCCTGGTATTTGAGCTTGCCCATGTATACGGCCGGCAGGACCGCCGCGTTATTACCGCCCTGGTTACGGAACTCGCGCTCCGGGCCCGGACCATCTGGCCCGTGGATCTGGCCGCGCCTTCGGATATCGTCCAGGGGGAATGTATCAAGGCGCGGGCAGTATGTATGGATTTTGGCAAGGACGCGCAGAGGCGTTTCGTCCCCATCAATTTATAAGGAGAAGAAAAGGATTATGGAAGCTGACATTTATACGGTAAGTAATGCTGACGGGTCGATATGTACCAAACAGAAGGAGGGAGACCCTGATATTTTCCCCACACTAGGCTCAGGGACAGAAGCAGGGAGGACAGACTACTATTCCTTTTATGTGGTCAAAGTAGTCAACGGCAAGGCCCAATCGAAAACGGATGGTAATGTAGATGTCAAGGAGGTTAAGATTATCCTGCCCCTGGGCGGTGAAAATGCGGGGCTTTTCCGCTTTCCCCGCACCGGGGAAAAGGTCCTCGTCGGGCTCATGCCAAGTTTCAATGTGTTGTTGGGGTATGTTCCGGACCCTGACCACCTTTTTTACCCGGAGATAGCGGAGCATTGTAAAGATGATAGTGATAACAATTTCATAGCAAAACAGAAAAACCCCGGCAGTATGGAGGATTTCACGGAAAGGCACGGCATGTCGTTCCGATATAATACGACGGCGGAAAAGACGAAAGAGAAATCGGTGGGATTTACTCTAACATCGATTGCGCATGACGCGGATAAAAAGGAAATCATCTCAAACTTCTCCATAGCAAAAAAGATAACCGATACCTTGCGCTTGGTTTTTGATGAGGAGATTGCATTAAGCGCCGACAATATTATCATAACTAAGGCAGAAACGAGTAACGCTGAGTTCACCAAGGGAACGCTGACAAGGGGTTCGGATAATAAGACTTATGACATGGCGATAACGGTAACGAAAAAGGGATACATAGTGGTCGGGGTGGAAAAAGATGGCTATGTCTTCCCGGATTCGCCGAAAGTAAAATACTTATACTGCGATACAGCTGATAACATAGAGGCAGAACCGTCTGGAACGGAACCCAAGGTTTCTCCCTCCGCCATGGAAATAAAGGGAGTAACAACCCAAACAGAGATCGGCTTTTACCGTAAAAAGGCCAAATGGCCTAGGCTACCCCCGAATCAGCAGCCCAAAAAAGAGAAAGGTGAGAAGTGGAACGACATGCACTTTAATCCCCAGGACACCATCAATATCCAGTCCGCCGGGGACATCGAAACCCGGGCGGATAACTACCAGCTTTTAAAGGCAAAACGTTTTGAAATTCTGGTAAACACGGATGAGCTCAGCCCCAAGCTGCGGTTTGACAATTCCGATTCCCCTGATTGGACTTCCGACAAGGCCCCCGTGGGGGACAGCCCCCTAGACGACCCGATGCTTCACACGGGGGATATACATATCCGGGCGGGCCGAAATGTGATTATCAAGGCGGCTACTGAAATCCGGCTCCAGGTGGGGCGCACCACCCTGGTAATCAGCGATGCGGGCTTTACTGTGGTTACCCAAAAAACCAATTCCGGCGTGGGCTTAAGCTACGATACCTCCCTTTCTATGACCCCTCGGGGCGGGATAAGCATGACCGGACAAAGGGTCAATATTAGGGGGGTTGACGGCTTTTCCCTTGGGGATGGCTGGGGCGCCGCCGTAAACGCATCCATAGGGGGGCTCAACCTTGGCGGCAGATTTATCAAACAGTCCAATATGGATAGTTACGCTGCCATCGCTCTGTATACGGCCAATGCGGTTGAAGTGGCTCAAAACATATCGGAAGGTGCCGCTACCCTTCTTAAGAAGCCTTCCGCGCAGGAGGCGCTCTCCCAAAGTGTTTGGATATTTAAGCTTACCCAGACGATTGTTAAGGATGTTGCAGCTTTTATTCCTTGGCTCGGGAAATGGGACAATAAAGCACAAGCTTTTGTAAAAGGTATAGATTCAAACCCTCGAGCCGATAGAGTTACTGTTACTGCAAGAGGAGCGAGCGGAAATACGCAGGGTGCTAATAGCGGGGCAGTCGTGCAATCAATGAGGGAAAATCTGAGTGCGGCTCTTTCAGACTGTGAACCCATAGAAGTAGTTATGATATTTGTGAATATGCTCCTGGACATTACTAGTGCGGTGTATGAGGCAATTGATACCAGCTATGCCAAAAAGTGGCGGGATGATTTAAAAACAAGTACGAATACAGGCGGCTCGCTGACTTACCTCGGTAAAGATAAATCATCTGTGCGGGATAATATCAATGTGATAGCCTTGAGTGTTGATGACGGCATTATAGTCGCCGCCTTAGAGGCGATGTCCATTATTCTGGCAGCAATAAGCGTTCCCGGCGCGTCGGCGACCATACGTCTGCGGCCTTCGGGGGATATGGTGATAGGCGCCGCAACTTATATACAACAATACGGTGTAGCCGCTACGAAGAACGCGACGACGCTTAGTAAAATAAAAAAATGGGGAACCCATGTTCTTAATGCCATCGCCGGCGGCGGAATATTGGCGGCGGATATAGCAAAATTGATTGCTTCCCGTGGAACCATATACGACAGGGTTAAACCCTATCTAGAAAGTCTGGAACCACCACCGAAAACAGAGGAGGGTAAATGATGGAAGTAGATGACGATCTGAAAGGAGAGATACTGGGGGCGGTGGAATCCATCATCGGCGGTTCTGTGGCGGGGGCCATAGTGGCCGCCGCAGGGGCGGCCCTGCTGTCTCTGATCACCACCAACTCTGAAACGGACAGCCCGGCGGGCAAGCTGGGGCTCCACCCTACCGGTGAAAAGACCGCCATAGCCGGGGTAGACGTATCCGGGGCAGAGACCGAGGGCAAGCTGGCCCAGGACAAGGTGGCCGCCGCCAACGGCGAGGTTAAGGCCGCGGAGACCGAGGCCCGGGCCGCCACCGGCGAAGCCACCGCCGCGGATTCCGGGGCCTCTGCCCTGCGGACCAAGGCCGGGGCCTCGGACATCGAGACCAAAGCCCTAAAGATGACTTAAGGAGACCCCATGGCCGATAAACTTGAATGGATGAACAAACACCTTACCCTGATACGCTACCTTACCCTGGAGGATGCGGCGGAAAAGGAGGGCTACAAGATCCGGCCCGACCTGGCGGAACATTTTGTGGGGGTCCGGGCCGCGGAGGACATGGTCTTTAAATTAGCCCGCCTTGGGGACTACAAGAGCGGCTGCGAACTCCTGGCCTATATTGCCCACCGCCGGGCCGGGGTCTGGTGGGTATACCGCTGTATCCTCTCCCTGCTGGAGGAACTGGCCATAAACCCCGCGGTGGATCGGGACATCGCTGAAATCGGGACCAGCTTCGACATGAAGGTGCCGGAATGGGCCAAGGTGGAGATACCCAAGGCGACCCCTGCCCAGATCGAACAAATGAATGCCATGCTGGAACAGGCCAGGGCGGAACGGGCCGCGGCCCGGGCCAAGCTGGACCCGGAGATGCTCAAATTCGTGGAAGACGCGGTGGAAGTGGCCTTCCAGGAATTCAAGCGGGTCCACGGCATCCACCCCATGGATCTGCTCAAAAAAGCCGCCGCCCGGGTGGGGGAGGATCCCTACCAGCTCGATCCCAATTCCCCCATTTTTGTGGAAACCAAAAAGCTCAAGGAACAGATCCAGGCGGTGCGGAAAGAGACCGTGGAGACCATCAAGGCGGTGATCCCCCCCAAGGTCCCGGAACACGAAAAAAAGCTCCGGGACAACGCCCTTACCGCGGTGTACCGCTGGGTGGTGGCCCCCGACGAGCCCAACAGCAAGGCCTGCCTGGACATCGGCAACGAGTGCCCGGACACCCCCGCGGGGCTCCTCTCCCTCAGCGCCTTCTGGGCCTTCGGCAACCTGATGCCCGGCGGCGACCAGTTGGTCCCCACCCCCCCGGGGCTTGCCCCCAACGGCCTGGTACAGACCCTGCTCATGTGCGGCCTCCACAAGGGGGGGACCCGCAAGGTAAAGGAGCGCTACGAGGTCTACTTTAACCTGGGGGTCGACGTGCTGGGGGGTAAGGATAACTGGGAAGCGAGCCTTGCCGAAGGCAGGCCCCCCCACGAGGCGATCACCGCGGGCGCCCCGAATGGAAGCCCGCCCGCACCGCCGGACACCCCTAACAACGGCTATAAACGCTGGAAACCGGAGCCCAACACATAAGGGCCCCTAAAGCATCCCAAACCCGGCACAGCCGGGGGTATTTTTCAGTAGGGGAGTGCGGGCCATGACGGAAAGCCCTTCATGGCTGCGGCCCTTCCCCAAGGAGGCAATGATGACCAGGTATGTATCCCATCAGGATGATCAATTTCGTAAACCGGCGGACAATTTCCCCGGTTCCGGCCGCACCCGCCGGGGCGTAACCGGCCCGAATTCCCTCCGCCGTATCTTTGTCTGCATACTGAACATCCTTATCCTCCTGACTATCGGCGCCTGCCAAGGCCCCATGGGTCCCATGGGTCTGCCGGGCAGCCCCGGCGAACAAGGCGAAAAAGGCAACACTGGTAACACTGGTAACACTGGCCTGCCCGGCCTAAATGGTAAAGACGGCATATCCCTGGTCTGGAAGGGGGCCTATAAGAACCAAACTAAGGTGGAAGAACTCGGCCCTCCTCAGAATGGCTGGGCTTACTATAACGAAGATAACAAGGCATCCTACATCTACTACAATGGGTGGCAGCTCATTGCCAGGGACGGCGAGGACGGAGCGAAAGGCGACCCCGGCGTTTCGCTGGTCTGGAAGGGGGCCTATGACGCCGACACCGATCCGGCGCTTGTCAGCCCCCAGGATGGCTGGGCCTATTATAACACCACCGATGGTAATTCCTACATCTACGGCGGGCTCCCGGGCTACAAAGACTGGTATATCCTCGCCGGGAAAGGCGACCCTGGCCTAGTCTGGCAGGGGGCCTATAAAAACAAAGACGTTGATGAGCTTAAAAACCCTAAGCCGGGCTGGGCCTATTATAACACCACGGACAATAGGTCCTACATCTACTACAATAATCAGTGGAATGTCTTCGCCTATTCGCTGCACTGGAAGGGGGGGCCCTATGCCAGCGAAACCGATCCGGCGCTTGCCAACCCCCAGGATGGCTGGGTCTACCGTAACACAAATGGTATATGCTACATCTACAACAACCAGACATGGAATGAATTCACCCACGACGGCACGAATGGTACGGACGGCGTTTCAATAGTCTGGCAGGGGGCCTATAAAAACAACGACGTTGATGAGCTTAAAAACCCTAAGCCGGGCTGGGCCTATTATAACACCACCGATGAAAATTCCTACATCTACGGCGGGGACCCAGTAGGCTGGTATATCCTCGCCAAGAAAGGCGGCCCCGGATTAACCAAGGTGTATGATTCGGCTGCAACCCCCAAATTTATCGGGTATGCCATCGGCACCGGCAATGAGGGTCAGCATGGTGAGGAGTATGTTATCCATATAATAAGGCCCGTTAAGGTTGATAATAAAGAAAGACTGTATTTTTTCAAGCTGAATTGGAACGGGCAAATAGCGCTTGAAAGCAGCCCGGGTTCCTTTCTATATGACTCTGGCCTTGACTATGGAATGGAAACCTATATCCCCTATCGTGTTTTTGGAAGTAAAGCGGTGTCAAATCCTGCTGTTTCCCTGTATACCTTCAATGAGTATACCACTGCCGGCCTGGGTGCGGGTACCTCTCAAACGAACTATTCCGGCTATGCCAAAGATGCTTTCGGCGTCGCATATACCGCCGCTTCATCGGTGGCTCCGCTATACAAGGTCAAACAATTAACTGGATGGAGTGCTATAGATCCGGACATGACAGATCCGGTGGGGCCGCTCAGACTTGAATTACCCAAATAGCCGGAGCCGTGCCGGCGTAACCGGTGAACAATGCACCGTACCCCCCGCGCTTCGCATTGATCGTAACGCGGCTTGCGGGTATACTCAGGGGGCGGAACCGGGCAAAAGCCCGGTTATGGCCCGTATGAACGAAAAAGGAGGCCCCTATGGCAGATTATGTACCCCGCCCGGATAATACAGTAGGGGCGAAAAATAGCTGTGCCCCGGCCTGCCGCATCCCCGGGGCCAGCGCATTGTCCCCTAAGGAGGCGCGCCGGTGAACCATGCAGTAAAGGGATTCGTTTTTTTCCGGCTCCTGGGCGCGGCCCTGATCCTCTGGGCCCTTTCCGGCTGCGCCAGCCAGCGCCGGGTGGTGGTGGGCCTTTCCCCGGATCTGGAGGACCATTACGCCATATACCCGTCGGTAGAGTTTGACATCGCGGCGGTTACCGCCGAGGAGGCGGATCAGATCAAAAAGGACGGGGTGGACAAGTATTTTGCCCCCGGCAGCCCCCTGCGGAAACGGCTGGAGCCCTTTACCGTGTATTTTTCCCAGGAACAGACCGTGCCTGCCACCCTGTACTTCCGGTCGGATTACTGGGACCGGTGGCTCAAGAAAAAGCCCGTCACCTTGATGCTTATCGCGGATCTGCCCCATTCCCCGGATATGCCCGAGGAAGATCCCCGGATCATCACCGTGGATCTTAAAAAGAACGGCATCTTTACCCGGCCGGTTTATGTGGAGATTGAACCCGAAAAGATCACCCGGGTGTTCGAGCTGCCCAAAGACCCCCGGACCGGCCTGCCCGCGGAAATCCGGCGGCCGAATAACCGGGAGGCCGCGGTACGGGTCCACGAGACTTCCCCGGCCCCGGAGAGCGGCCAGACCCCGGGGGAGGGAGAAAGCTCCGGTGACGGAGAAACCAATACGTGAGGGTAATCTATGCGCTTTGAAGAATTATTGCATTGGAACGACGGCCAGTTTTTACAGCCCCACCATTTTCAGTATCAGCAGCGGACCATCTCGGAATATACCCGGCTTAACCGTTCCTTTTTTCTGCCCTATGCCTATGGGCTCATCGATTTTGAGCTTGACCTGGAAGCCCTGGAAGGGGGGCGGGTGGCGCTTAAGCGCTTTTCCGCGGTCATGGGGGACGGCCTGGAACTCTCCATGCCGGGGAACTGCATCCTAAAACCCCTGGATTTAAGTGAGGCCCTCAAGCAAAATCCCACGGACCTTACCGTGTATGCGGCGGTCCCCGACTGGTCCGAATTAGAGGCCAACCTCGCGGACGAGGATGCTTCCCAGGGGAAAAAGCGCTACCTGGCCCAGAAAAAACGGGTCCGGGACGAGAATGCCGGGGACAATGAAATAACCCTTATCACCCGCAGGATCAACGCCCGGCTGGTAACGGACCAGGACGATACCAAGGATATGCAGATCCTGCCCATACTTAAACTGAACGTCCTGACCCGGGATACCAGCCAGGGCCAGGTCAAGGTGGACGAAAAATACCTCCCTCCCTTTATGATGCTTACCGGCGACGACCCCCTCTTCAACATGGCCGTGGGGCTTATCCCGGACATACGCCGCTGCCGGGATAAACAGCAGAGCGCCCTCACCGAAGCTCCCATGCAGGACGAGGCATTTTCCCGGACCGACGCCCTGGACGACGCCCGGTCCCTGCTCCTGCTGCGGACCCTGAACTATTACCAGCTCCGGCTTTCTTCCCTCCTGGTGGACGGCTTTATCACCCCCTTTACCCTGTATCTGGAACTGGCCTCCTTCCTCTCGGAACTCATGGGCATTAACCCCCAAAACGGCATCCGGGATATCCGGCGCTACGATCACGATGACCGCCTGCCGGTGTTTACCGAACTCTTTAAGGATATCCGTTCCTTTATCAGAAGCGAGGGCGGGGCAGGGTATATCCGGCTCAGCTTTACCCCCACCGAGGACGGCAATTACCTGTTCACCGGCATCAAAACCGAGGATATCGCCGAGGTCAACGAGATGTTCCTGGCGGTAAGTACCACGGCGGACGGGAATGAGGTGATCCGGGCCCTGGAGCAGGGGGATACCTTTAAGCTGATAAACCCCGGGGCAAAGTCCCTGCGGGTCCGGGGCATGAAGCTGGTGGGGCTGCGGTATCCCCCCCGGTTTTTGCCTATCCTGGAGGGCACCCTCTGGTTCCGGCTGGATCTCGCCGAATCCGCCAAGGTCTGGCGGGATATGTGTGAAGAAAAGGGAATGGTAATCGACTATGCCCAGGACCTCTTTCCCGGCCTGGAAACCTCCCTGTTTATCACCGTGGTGGAATAGGAGCAGCCCATGATCGTCCCCGCAAACCTTGAAGAGCTTTGCCGCCCGGTTTTGACCACCCTCTGCAATTATTGGCAGTTGAACCAGGCCGGGTATCCCCCCTTGATGGACAAATTCCGGGAGGATATGGAAACCGCCCTGCAGGACGCGAAACTTACCGCCTCGGCAGACCCGGTTCTCAGCCGGGAATATGAACGCATAGAACGGCCCCTGGTGTTTTTTATCGATTTTATGGTCAAGGAGGGGAGCTTCCCCTTTAACCGGGACTGGCGGGAACTGGGCAGGGACTACAACGAGCTCTCCGGGGATGAAAAGTTTTTCAACCTCCTCGCCGATGCCCTGGGGGACCACAAGGCCCATAACACCATTCCCCTCTTTTATACCATGCTCGGCCTGGGTTTTGAGGGGATCCATATTCGGGATCATGGGTATATCGAAAAAACCATGAAGGAATGTGCGGCCCGCTTCCCCGGGGAACTGGATATCCGGGAAGAACCCATAGTCAAGGTCGCCGCGGAAAAGCGGATCGCCGGATTAAAAAAGGGGCAGGCCCTGCGGCCCCTGCGGATGACCCTCTTTGTTGCCCTCCTTTTTTTGGTGGTTTCCCTGATCGTTAATTTTACGGTCTTTTTTGACACCACCCTCCCGTTCCGGGAAAGCTTGTCCCGCGCCGCTGCCCAGGCCCGGGAAATCCGAACCGGTCCCGATGAGGCGCCGTGATGTTTAAGCAGCTTACCTCTTTTTTTCCGGTTATCATCAATCTGATACGGACCAATAACCTGGCCAAGATCATTCTGGCTATCGTGCTGCTCCTCGTCGTGTTGCTGGTGGTGCTGCCCCTGATTGGAAAACTCAAGCGCAAGCGGATCAAGGCCAAGGAAACCCGGGACATCCTCAAGGACCTGATGGTGTGGCGCCATGTGGCCCAACTTGCCCAGGGGGGGGACAAGCATGCCCAGGCCAAGGAAGATCTCTCGGACAACATCCTCAAGATAGACGAACTCCTCAAGCAGGGCTTTGACCTGGCGGCCCTCCACGGCCGGGGCCTGTACGGGGTGCCCTGGTTCATGCTCCTGGGGGAACCCGGTTCGGGAAAATCCACCCTTCTGGAGGCGAGCGAGCTGGAATTGGTCCCCTCCGCGGAGGAGCGGAAGGCCGACCCCGGTGACAAGGGCCTGCCGGTGCGGGTCTGGCTGGGGGGCAAGGCGGTGGTCTGCGACATAAGCGGCAGCGTCTTTTTTGACCGCTGGCTCGAGGGCTCCAGCGCGGAGTGGACCCACATCATCCGGCAGGTCTGCCGCAAACATTACCGTAAACCCCTGGACGGGGTGATCCTGACCATTCCCGCGGACGCCCTTTTGACGGACGACGGGGACCTGACCCGCAAAAAGGCCACCCTCATGGCAAACGAGCTGGCCCACCTGTTGGATGCCAGCGGCATGCGGCTGCCCTGTTATGTGGTGGTGACCAAACTGGATATGGTAAACGGCTTCCGGGAATACGCCCAGGGGCTTTCCGGGGAACTGCGGCATCAGATCCTGGGCTACGAAAATAAAACCGCCTTTTACCGGTCGGAAGATTTTAAGGCCTTTTGGAACAGCCTCCTCGGTCGCTTCCGCTCGGGGTATAAACGAAGCATGATCTCCCGGGACATACAGCTCCGTATCTCCGGCGCATCAAACCGTATGGATGTAACGGGAAAACTCTTGGTATTTCCCGATAATTTCGACGCCCTGTACCAAAACCTCCATATTTATCTGGAGACCCTCTTTAGCGAAGACACCTTCCACGGAACCAAGGATACGGTTTTCGACGGCCTGTTCTTTACCAGTGCCACGGATCTGGGCTTTTCCTTCAGCCCCGGCATGGCCGCCCTGGCGGGAAAAACCACCGAGGACCTCCTCCTGTCCGAGGCAGCTCCCCCGGTCTCCCAGTCCTACTTTATCCGGGATATGCTGCAAAAGTTTATCTTCAACCCCTCCCCCCAGGCGGTCTTTGTCCGAAAAGAAGCCCTGAACCGGGCAATACCCCTCTTTGCCTTCTGCGGGTTGTTGATAATCCTTTCTTTTATCCTGCTCTTCACCGCCTTTTTCAGGGCCGATGATGTCACCGCCTCCCTGGCCCAGATTACCGCTTATTACCAGTCCCTGGCTCCCACCATCGGGGACCGGGACGGCGCCGGCCCCCCCCTCATCATAAAAAACCGGGATGGGACCTTTGCCATTAACACCAATCCCAGCCGGCAGAACAACGGGGCATCGCCGGTGCAGTTTTACTATAATGCCCTGGCCTATCGGAACACCAACCTGACCCCTTCCCTGGGTTTTCTGCTTTCGGATCTGATCACCTTCGGGGAATTTAACATGGGCCGCCGGGACCGGATCTTCATTACCAACCAGCTCTACGGCAGCCTTATCAGAACCCCCCTGATCAAGAGCGTGGGCTCTAAATTGATTGACCAGTCCTTTTCGACCCCCCTGCTTGACCGGGAATTGCGTTCGGTCATCGAGTCCTTTACCCTGCTTGATGAACTTGCCCGGGATGATTTTCAGCGTATCTTTCGCTCCAATCAATACGATTCGGAAGTCATGATAGCCTATATTCTGCCGGAACTTTCCAACGATTCCCGGGCCCTGCTTAACAGCTTTATCGCCAACCATGACCGGCGTTACACCTTTTCCGAAGAAGCGGCCTATGTCTACTCCAATGATTTTCTCCAGGCCAAGGGGGCGGCGCTGCAGATCATCCTCTCCGCCTGGCAGCGGCTTTCGGTTTACCCCGATTCCCTCTACGGCAAAATAAAAAACCTGGTTTCCATTTCCCAGAATATTGTTACCAATTACGGCCGGATTACCCTGCTCCTGCGCCGGGCCGTTGACGCCGATTCCCTCCGGGATGTGGAGAACCTGGTTGCCGAATGGAAGGACCTGTCCCAAACCCAAACCAGCCTGGTCTCCCGGGGCAGGGAGATTTTCGCGGAAATAAAGAGCGAAATGCTCCGGGTTAATATACCCCTGGGCCTTAACGACTCCGAGGGCGCCGATCCCTTTGGAAACAACCTGATAAACGACTACCTGTTCAACGATTTGGTGATCAATTACGCGGTAAAGGATTATACGGATATTTTCAAGCGGGATATGGATTTTATCAGGAAAAAGAGCACCGGGACCCGCGGAATCCCCGGGGCGGTCAGCCTGCTGGAGCAGGAATTTTCCCGTAATCTGACCCGGGAACTGGAAAACCTGCGGACCGCCGCCCTGAGCCTTAAAAGCAATGAGCTTTTGTCCCAAAAAATGACCGATGACCCGGCTTCGGAATCCCTTTTTATGGTGGTGGAACGGATATTGACCCTTGCCGGGGCCATTGACATCCTGGACCCGGCCCAGCTGCGGAATACCGTTAATTTGGATTGGATGAGCGGCCAGTATGACATCATCGCTGCCTTTGATAATTACGAATCCTACGTTAAACCCTATGCGGAAAACGAAAAGACCGCGACCCTTATCGGCAACGGCCGGATCATCCTCGCTGCCCAGGCCTATCTTAACCGCTACCTGGTCCTCAGCGTCGAATACGACTTCCTCTCCAGCTCCCCGGAAAATATCAGCGCCATGATAGCCCTCCGCTCGGAAGAGGAAGACCGGGATGTGTTCTCCCTCACCGGCCGGGCAATCCAGAGCGCCCTGGGGGGGATAAACTATAACCGGGGCTATGATCCGATCATAGTAAAGGAGATAAGCGACGGCATCGCGGCCTATAACGATCTCTTTACCCAGTATGTAAATCTTACCGACCAGCCGCACTTCCTGCAAAACCAGGATGGGACCATCTATCAAACCGAAGCCTTTAGTAAGTACCTCGGTTTATTCCTCAGCTATTGGGGGAATTACCCCGACAACGCCTATATCCCCTCCCCAAGCTGGCGGGAATACCGGGCGCGGGTGGATCAAACCAAACCCTACCAGATCAATTCGGTCCTCCAGTCCCTCTACACCGAATGTATCGACATACTAAACGATGTCAACGATATTGTGTTGTCCGAAGTCTTAAAGCGGGAAAAAACCGATTTCATCGCTTCCATGAACGACCGGATAAAGATGCTTTCCGCCTTTATGAGCGCCGATGCGGATCGGATGCTTACCGCCTGGGGCAGACTGCCCCCGGATGCGGAGGCGGCCTTTAAGCAGCTGCGGGCCTTACCCCTGGATGAAATTAAAGAAACCTATATGACCGTGTATTCCGATACCCGGAACATCAGCATAGGCTGGTGGAACGATTTTATCATGGACGGCGTCGGTACCCTGTCCAGAACCTATTGCGGCCTGAAACTGGCGGCCTTTGCGGAACAAATGGACAGCCTCCGGGTCTTCCCCCTGGTTGCCGACGCCCCCCGGCAGGAGGTCATCTCCATCAGCGCCCTGGAGGATCTGGCCCCGCTGCTCAAGGACATGGGGGCCGGCGATTTGCCGGTACAGCCCGTCGAAAATGAGGACCCCCTGGAACCGATACTGCATCCCATCCTGTTCCGGGGTTCCGCGGCCCGGACCTGGGCGCAGACCATCTATCAATTTGCCGTGGCCGCGGTCAATTCCGCCAAACCCCTCACCTGGACCCTCTCCCAGCCGCCCATTGACCTTCAGGGGAAACTCTCCCTGAGCGGCCGCCTCCTTGCGGTCAGCCGTTTCAGGTACCTGGAGGCTTCCGTCGCCGGGAGAAGCCCCCGGTCCTTTAACACCTATACCAATGAAAAGATCAGCCTGGCGGAGGGCAGCCCCGTGGACCAGGGGATCACCCTCAGGTTCTACCGGGCCTCCATGGACCGGGATCCGGCGGCGGTGGTTGCCTTTAATGACCCCTGGTCGATTTTTGATATCTATTTGCAGCGGGAGGCCATAAGCGACGGCCAGGGGGGCTTCTACTTTCCCGTCTTTGTGGCCGACGGACGGGGACAATACGTGTATTTTACGGGGATCGATTTTAGCGCCGAAATTCCAGGCCCGGATCGCTGGTATACCACCGTTACCTGGCCGAATCTGAGGATTGTGGACGGTATGGTTACGGTCAACCGCTGAGGGCAGGAATGGTTTACATGATCATCCAATTGGGATAAAGTAAGCAAGGGATAAAATGAATGGAAATTGTCAAAACCCAGTCGGAGGGTAAAACCGTCCTCACCATTAGCGGAAAGTTGAGCACCACCACCGCCCCGGAATTCAGCGCTGCGATGGAGGAAGTCCTGGCCTCGTCAAATGCGCTGGTTCTTGACTTTACCGGGGTAGACTATCTGGCATCGTCGGGACTGCGGGTATTGGTGATGGTGCAAAAAAGGCTCTATGCTTCCGGGGGGGCCCTGACCCTGCGCAATGTACGGAAAGAGGTAATGGAAGTTTTTGAAGTAACCGGCCTGGATGATATTTTTGATATCCAAAGATGACCATTAAACGTAAGATTTTAATCGTAATCCTGTCCACCTCCCTGGGGGCCCTCCTGGTGTTGAGCCTTGCCACCATGGTAAGTATTTTAAACATCCGCCGGACCACCCTTTCCCACAACGACACCCTGGGGGTTATGGCGGCCGCGGACAGTCAAAAGGCCCTGGAAGCCCAGCTGCAGACCCAGATGATGAGCCTCGTCCGGGACAAGGCCGCCTTGGTGAATGAAAAATTCCGGGCCATGGAGAATCAAACCAAACGGGTAGCGGATATCGCCAGTGATATCTATACCTACAAGGATCGGTATAGACCCCGGCCCATAAATTATTTACAGCCCGGAGAGGAGGGGTCCACGGATCCCTATTTAATGACCGCCCCGGGGGTATCCCTTGCCGCTATTCGGGAGGAAGTTTTCCTGGCGGCCAATATTTCCGATATTCTGGGGCAGTTTAATGTGGTAAACATCGACATCGTCGCCAGTTATATTGGCGGGGAATCCGGTTATTTTATCGTGGTGGACAAGGGATCTTCCGCTTTTAACAAGAACGATTATGATGTGAAAAGCCGCGTTTGGTACCAGGGGGCCAAGGCCCGGAACGGCCTCTTTTGGACCGATGTTTTCGTGGATGCCCTTGGCCGGGGTGCCAGCATGTCCTGTGCCATGCCCTATTACGACTACTCCACGGGGGAGCCGGTGTTCAAGGGGGTGGCCGGCAACGGCATCCTGTTAACCGCGGTGGAAGATGTCATCAATTTAAGTACCATCGGCAAAACCGGTTATGCCTTTCTGCTTGATAATAAGGGCCGGGTAATCATAAGCCCCCAGGAAAAGATGCTCCGTACCAGCGATCCGGCAAGGATCCTGGGCGAAGATTACCTGCACAGTGATAATCCCGGGCTGCAGGAACTGGCAGAACGGATGATCGGCAGGCAAGAGGGCATTATGCCCCTGAGCATTGACGGGCAGGATATGTATGCCGCCTATAGTCCCCTGGGGGTGGTCGATTTTAGCATGGGGGTCATGATGACCGCCGACGAGGTTACCGAGCCGGCCCGGGCGATAGAGCGGAATATTATCGGACTTACCCGGGATGCGGTGGCGGGAATTAATAGAAGTTTTTTGACGATCCTCCTGATCATAGCGGGCGTGATAATCATAACCGCGGGTATTGCCCTCTACCTTGCCTTTCGCTTGTCCCGAAGCCTGACTGCCCCCATCGTAACCCTCTGCCAGGGGGCGGAGATTATCGGCGCCGGCGACTTGAATTATCGGCTTGAGGTCAACTCCCATGATGAAATCGGTATCCTGGCGGAACGGTTCAATCAGATGATCCGGGATATTAAAACGATCAACGGTGAAAAGGAACGGATCAACGGCGAATTAAGCGCCGCGGCGGATATTCAAACCAATATGCTGCCCCGGATCTTCCCCAAATTTTCAGACTGCGGGGAACTGAGCCTTTACGCGAAAATGACCCCGGCGAAAGAGGTCGGCGGGGACTTTTATGACTTTTTTTACCTGGATGCGGAAGAGACCCAAATCGCCTGTCTCATTGCCGATGTCAGCGGAAAGGGGGTCCCCGCTGCCCTGTTCATGGTGATTGCCAAGACCCTGCTCAAGATCCACATGATCAGTACGAATGATCCCGCGGAAACCCTGGATACGGTCAATAAGCTCCTCTGCGAGGACAACCCCCAGGGTATGTTTGTCACGGTTTTTCTCTATATCGTTGATTTGCATACCGGAAGAATGACCTATTCCAATGGTGGACATAATCCTCCCCTCCTCTCCCCTGCCGGGGAGCCCTACCAATTTATGCGGTTTAAGGGCGGCGTAGCCCTGGGTATATTCGAAGATGCCCAGTATCACCTGGGTCAACTGGATCTCCATGCCGGGGACCGGCTCTACCTGTATACCGACGGTGTCAACGAGGCGATGAATCAGGAGGGGGAACAATTTGGCAACGAACGGTTTCTGGAAAAGGCAAATGCCTGCCGCGATCTGCCGCCGGAGGCCTTTGACAAGGCCATCAGGCAGGAGATTACCCGATTTGTCATGGGGGCCGAACAGTCCGATGACATCACGACCCTGGCCGTAATCTACCATGGTGGGTATACCGATGAATCCCCTGCAAATGTATAACGCCCCGCCGGCCTTTGAAAAGGAAATAACCCTTTCCGCCTCCGCTGCTAACCTTGATCAGCTGCTTGATTGGGTAGAGACAACCCTAGCGGCTTATTCCTGTTCCACCAAGACCTGCCATCATATTATGATGGTAACCGAAGAGATCTTTATCAATATCGCCAAGTACGCCTATCCCGAACAGACCGGGGAAGCAACCGTGCGCTTCGGCAGGGCCGGAGACGCCTTGGTGCTGCAGTTCGAAGACGGGGGAACCCCCTTTAATCCCCTGCAATGGCCCGCCCCCCAAACCGGCGCTCCCATTGAGAAGCGTAACATAGGCGGCTTGGGCATACACCTGGTCAAAAAAATGACCGACCATGCTGCCTACGCCCAGGTAGGGGGCAAAAACCAACTAACCATTTATAAAACCCTATCGGAAATTGCTACCGAATAGCCGCCCCGCTCAAATTTTGGACCGCTCAATGAACCTTTTTGCCCGGGGGGGGACTTGGCCTCCACGGTCTCGACCTTGATGCCCTCAACATCGTATTTCGGACTTCAAGGCCGCCTACGTCCACTGACGGCGCCATCCCTGGCGCCTTTTCCTCGCATTCGCTCGGCGTGGACTCCGGCAAAAAGGCAAGCCTTTTTGCCTGTCTCGACCGTTCCGGCCCGCCTACGGACGCTGCCGCACGCATCCATGCGCGCTATCCTCCCTTTGGTCGGCGCGTCCTCCGGTTCAAGTCCCCGTTTTTTGCATAACAAAACCCCCGTCTAAGACGGGGGTTTTACTTTTTGCCCGGGGGGGGACTTGAACCCCCAAGCCCTTGCGAGCACTAGTACCTGAAACTAGCGTGTCTGCCAATTTCACCACCCGGGCGGATTTTAATACTATAGAACATTCTGAAACAAAAAGTCAAGCATACGGAGAACTTAGTGAGGAGGGAGGAATGAGAAGTTAGGAGAGACGGGAAAATCAGGACGCAGTTCCCTACTATACAATAATAATTACCTCTCCCGCAGCCGGCGGTTTTCCTCCTCCAGTTGTCGGATCTGTTCCTGAACTTGCCGGAGCTGCTCTGCGTATTCGGTCTTGGCCTCTTCCCATCCCGTTTGCCGGCCCTTTGCCAGACCCTCCTCCAAGCCCTCTTCCCGGCCCTTTGCTAAACCCTCCTCCATGCCTTCCTCCCGCTGAATGGCAAGGGCATCGTCCCAGTTCCATTCGGTAAATAACATATTCATTACCTCCGTTGAGTGGATTTCCAAAAATTCTTTCAAAATATTTTGTTTTATGCACTCTTTTACCGCCTGCTTTATCGCCTCTTCCCGGCTTTTTCCCGCTTCCTCGTACTCCCGTACCGTGGCGATGAAGGCGCTGTACCCCGCAAGGGCCTTGCACCGCCGGATTATCGGCTCGTTGTGGCCCCGGTTGATGTTGTAGACCTTTACCGTGAGTTCCAGGGATATATCGCCTTTGGTAATACCGAGTTCCGCAGGGTCATGGAAGGCATCGGAGAGTTTCAGGGTTGTTTCGTCCGGGTAGGGGGCGGCGCCATTATAGAGCACGATGAACTCCGGCAGGGGCAGGGGAACCCGCTTCCCCCGGTAGATGTTCTTTTCATCGGTGATACGTTCGTAAAGCCTGGCGACGTAGAGGAGCAGGCGCAGGGGCATGTTTTCATTTATGGTGGATTGGTGTTCTATGAGGACCACGAGCAGGCCGCCGATAATAAAGGAGATGTCATTCATTCGGCCCTTAAAAAGGGTACCTTCCAGGGTGTTGATAGTGATGGGCACGTCCGGGGGCAGGGTCACCCCCGATAGGGCGCCGTAGAGTTCCCGGAGAGTATCGGGATTACTGAAAAGCCAGGAGAATACACTGTCTTTATATTCACGGTTTGCGCTCATTACCGTCACCGGTTTTAATAGTACCGAATTTTCGGGGGAAATTCAACCGGACGCTTTACACCATGCCCCAAAAAGGAAAAAGGTACTAGGCAATAGCCGTTTCCAGGGCTACCTCCATCATCCGGGTAAAGGTCGTTTGCCGTTCTTCGGCGCTGGTTATTTCGTGGGTGATAAGGCTATCCGAAATAGTCAGTATGGCCAGGGCTTCCCGGCCATATTTTGCCGCCAGGGTGTAAAGCTCGGCGGTCTCCATTTCCAGGGCCAGGGCGCCGAATTTGGCCCAGAGCTTCCATTCATCGGGATCTTCGGTGTAGAACATATCGGAACAAACCACATTACCCACCTTAGGCTGCCAGCCCTTGGAACGGGCAATGTCATAGGCGGTTTTCAGCAGAAAAAAATTCGCCGTCGGGGCAAAATTCCTCCCCTTAAATCGAATGGCATTGGCCCCGGAATCGGTGGAGGCCGCCATAGCCAATACCAAATCCCGGACTTTTACCTGGTCCTGGATCGCCCCGGCAGTCCCTATCCGAATCGCCCGTTTAACCCCGTAATCCCTGAATAATTCGTTAAGATATATTGAAATTGAAGGAATTCCCATCCCGGTCCCCTGGACCGAGACCGGTTTCCCCTTATAGCTGCCGGTATACCCCAGGATATTCCGGACCTCGGTATACAAATGGGGTTTTTCCAGGAAATTTTCAGCGATAAATTTGGCCCGCAGGGGATCGCCGGGCAATAAAATGACCTCCGCAATCTCCCCCGCCTGGGCCGCAATATGAATAGACATATCCACTCCTCTTAAGGCATAAACTATCCCAAAACGCAGTTTGGTCGTGGAATTAACCAGGAAAAAGCAGTTAAAAGCCCGCTTTCCCGTTAAATTCAGCGCAGCCATCCCTTCAAAACTGAATTTTCAGGATATTTCCAATTATAGTTAAAATCCGGTAAATTTATAAGTCCCCCGTTCATTTTTATAGAACTCCCCTTGACACAATTTGCTTATTCTGTTATGTTCCTAGAACGTTATAGAATGTAGTTTCTATGCCCTTGTAGCTCAGTTGGCAGAGCACATCCATGGTAAGGATGCGGTCAGCGGTTCGATTCCGCTTGAGGGCTTGACCGAAAACGGAATCGAAGGGCGCGAACGCCGACCGTAGGGAGGTAAGGCGCACAGGAGGTGCGCCGCCAGGGAGCGCCCCGGCCTGGAGTGAGTGAACACGGACGTTTACGAACGGAAGGCGATTCCGCTTGAGGGCTTGACCGAAAACGGACTATAGCTGGGTTTATTTATAAGGAAATTTGAACCGGAAGGGGCTGGATTATGGCGAGTAAAAAGACAGCGGTGGAGCTTATTGCTCTCCAATGTAGTGAATGTAAACGGAAGAATTACACTACCCAAAAAAACAGGCGGAATATGCAGGAAAAGCTGGAGCTTAACAAATACTGCCCCTTTGACCGAAAGCATACCCTGCATAAGGAAACAAAGATCAAATAGTGTTTTTTAGGCCAGTAGCTCTAATGGTAGAGCGTCGGTCTCCAAAACCGAATGTTGTGGGTTCGAGTCCTACCTGGCCTGGGACGAAAGTATTGTGAGCGAAAGAGTTCCAGGTAGGACTCGAAGGGCTTTTGCGGCCGGTTCAAGGCGAGACATCGCAGCCTTGAACCGGCAAACCGCCATGGATGGCGGTTTAGCAAAAGCCCCGGCCCGGAGGACCGAGACAGGAGGTCGAGGTCCGTAGGGGAGTCCTACCTGGCCTGGGAAGAATATTGTTTTGAGCAGAAAGAGGCCAGGTAGGACTCGAAGGGTTCGACCCGCCGACCAACGGGAGGAAAAGAGCGCAGGGATGCGCTCGACAGGGTCGAACCCCGGCCCGGAAGCCCGAAGCAGGGATGCGGAGGGCTGTAGGGGAGTCCTACCTGGCCTGGGACGAAAGTATTGTGAGCGAAAGAGTTCCAGGTAGGACTCGAAGGGTTTGACCCGCCGACCAACGGGAGGAAAAGAGCGCATGGATGCGCTCGACAGGGTCGAACCCCGGCCTGGGTACAAGGCGTCAATCCCAAAACTCAGGGGAGTGGGGGATTGGTCAGGGGAAAAGCGGTCGAAAGTCCGGTTTTCCCGCGAAATTCACGGTAGTATTCCCAAACTTTTTTGGGAATGTCTTCATAAAGAGGGCGGAATGAACAAACTGGTTCAATTTATAAAGGAATCTTACGCGGAACTCCGTAAAGTTGTGTGGCCCAGCAGGGATGATGTGGTCAGTTCCGTAAAGGTCGTTATTGTTTCTACCATAATTTTTGCTGCGGTGTTGGGCTTGGTGGATGTGTTGCTTCTCTTGGGCGTACAAGCTATATTTTAATAAGGAAAAAAATGGCGACGGGCTGGTATGTTCTCCATACCTATTCGGGATACGAGAATAAAATAGAAAAAACCATCCACATCATGATTGACTCGGGAGAACTCGAAAAAGAAGTGGTTCGGGATGTAAAGGTCCCTTCTGAAGAAGTGGTGGAGGTCAAGGACGGTAAAAAACGGACCTTGACCAAGAAATTTTTTCCCGGATATATCCTGGTGGAACTGGATCTTCCCGACGCCGGCTGGAAGGCGGCGTGTTCAAAGATTAAAAAGATCCAGGGGGTCACGGGCTTTGTGGGAACCCCGGCGGATAAAAAGCCCCAGCCCCTCAGCGGGGATGAAGCCCGGGCAATTCTGCAGAAATCCGGGGAGATCAAGGGCGAGCGGCCGGCCCGATCCCGTCAGACCTTTACCGCCGGGGAACAGGTCAAGATCATTGACGGCCCCTTTGAGTCTTTCACCGGCACCATTGAGGAAGTGAATCAGGAGAAAAACAAACTCAAGGTCATGGTTGGTATCTTTGGCCGAAACACCCCGGTGGAAGTGGATCTCCTCCAGGTGGAGAAAGCGTGAATTATAAGTAGGAGGGGGCCCAGGTCCCCGTTAGTCCGGCGGCGGCCGGACATACTACGAAGGAGTATATATGGCAAAGAAAAAGATAAGCGCCATGATCAAGCTCCAGTGTCCCGCGGGCAAGGCCACTCCGGCCCCGCCGGTGGGACCTGCCTTGGGGCCCCATGGCGTCAGCGCTCCGCAATTCGTCCAGCAGTTCAATGAGCGGACGAAAAACATGGAGCAGGGACTCATTATACCGGTGGTTATCACCGTGTATGCGGATAAATCCTTTACGTTTATCCTCAAAACCCCGCCGGCGGCGGTGTTGATCAAAAAAGCCATTGGCCTTGAAAAGGGATCCGGCGAATCCCACAAAACCAAGGTCGGTAAGATTCCCCGGGCAAAACTTGAGGAAATCGCGAAATTAAAAATGGCGGATCTTTCGGCCAATGATATCGAAGGGGCCATGAAGATCATCGCCGGGACCGCCCGGTCTATGGGTGTAGAGGTAGAAAAATGAAACACGGAAAAAAATACCTCGACAACCTTAAAAAATACGATGGGGCCCTTTCATACGATATAAATTCCGCTTTGGAGCTCGTTAAAGCCTTTGCGCCCGCAAAATTTGATGAGACCGTGGATCTTTCGGTGAAACTCAACCTGAAAAAAAGCCAATCCGTTCGGGATACGGTGGTGCTTCCCCATCAGTTTCGGGCGGAAAAGCGGGTTTTGGTGTTCTGTAAAGCGGAAAAAGAGAAGGAAGCCCAGGATGCGGGGGCTACCTATGTGGGCGCCGAGGATCTTATCGAGAAGATCCGGGGCGGGTGGCTTGATTTTGACGTGGCGGTAGCCACCCCGGACATGATGAAAGACGTGGGTAAACTCGGTATGGTCCTGGGCCGCCGGGGCCTCATGCCGAATCCCAAAACCGGGACCGTTACCTTTGACCTCAAGGGCGCCCTTTCGGAACTCAAAAAAGGCCGGGTGGAATTCAGGGCCGATAAGACCGGGGTGGTACACCTGGCGGTGGGAAAAGTTTCCATGGACAGTGAAAAGGTCGCGGAAAATATCCGTACCGTGGTTACCGAAATTAAGCGGAAAAGGCCCGCCGACGCAAAGGGTGATTTCATCCAAACCGTTTCGGTGGCTTCCACCATGGGACCCGGAGTATGGGTCTCCATCAAGGATGAAGAGTAGCCCGGCCCGGCCGGCGCTCAGGGTAAGGAGTTAAACCATGGCGATAGTCGCTAAAAAAATACAGGATGTTAAAGTCACATCCATCAATGAATTAAAAGAGGTCTTTGGTAAAACCAAAGATTTTATCTTTGCCGATTACCGGGGGCTTACGGTAGAGCAGATTACCATCCTCAGAAAGCAGCTTCGGGCTAAAGAAGCTCACTTTAAGGTGGTAAAAAACAATTTTGCCCGGCTCGCCTTTGAGCAGCTATCCGCCCCGGATGTGGCCGCGTATCTTACCGGCCCCACGGCGGTGACCATTGCGCTCAAGGATCCCAATGAGGTCGCTAAAATTCTCCTGGATTTTGCCCGGGAAACTCCGGCGCTTCATGTCAAGGGCGGATTAATGGGGGATACCATATACGATGCCAGGCAGATCGAGGCCTTTTCCAAACTCCCCGGCAGGCTGGAACTTATCGCCATGCTTATGTCGGTGATGAACGCCCCTGCCCGGAACCTGGCCGCGGCCCTGAACGACATCAACGCCCGGCTGGTCCGTACCATTAAGGCGGTGGGGGATCAAAAGGCGGCCGGTTGAGCCGGTTTTAAAACGCTGGGTAAGAAGAACCTTCAGGCTTCGGATGCTGCCGTTCCTGTCGGTTGTATATATTCCGGGATGGTTCCCGGAAGCATCCTCGGGGATGCGCTGTGCCCGTATGGGCGCATATTTTAAGGTATTTATTGAGGAGAAGATAATATGGCAGCCCTTACTACTGATCAGATTATTGAAGCGATTTCGTCCATGACTGTGTTGGAAGTTTCCGAATTGGTTAAGGCCATGGAGGAAAAATTCGGTGTTTCCGCCGCTGCTCCCGTAGCTGTGGCCGCGGCCGGCGCCGCTCCTGCCGCCGCGGAAGCTGTCGAGGAGAAGACGGAATTCAATGTTATTCTTAAGGCCTTTGACGATACCAAAAAAATCGCGGTTATCAAAGAGGTCCGGGCAGTTACCGGACTTGGTCTCAAGGAGGCAAAGGATCTTGTGGAGGGCGCTCCCAAGCCCCTCAAAGAGAATGTCTCCAAGGAAGAGGCCGCGAAAATTAAGGATCAGGTCACTGCTGCCGGCGGTACGGTTGAAATTCAGTAGACGAGACAGACAACAATTCTTTTTTTCTCTTGAACAAGGGATACGGCAAAGGATGATCCCCCGTTTTGGTATAACCAGAGCGGGGGTATATTGTCCGGTGGCGCGATCCCGGGGTTTCCGTTTTTTACCGGAGCCCTTTTGTAGTTTGGGGGGTACGCGGCCCAAGGGGGGATATTCGGTAAACATATCCCTCCGGGCGGTCAGCAGGGGGTAATATGGCAAAGGCAAAGGTAATAACCCAAAGGACCTATATAGGGAAGGATATCCAGGATGTGATGGAGCTTCCGGATTTGATCGATATTCAGCTCTGTTCCTATGAGCGTTTTCTGCAGCGGGAACGTCTGCGGAATCATCAAGCCCCGGCAATTCAGGGACTGGAAGAAGTTTTCAGAACCACCTTCCCCATTGAAAGTCCCGCCGGTGACATGACGTTGGAATACGA
The DNA here is from genome assembly GCF_046533115.1 of Treponema sp. TIM-1. NCBI lineage: Bacteria > Pseudomonadati > Spirochaetota > Spirochaetia > Treponematales > Treponemataceae > Treponema > Treponema sp. TIM-1. The sequence continues at coordinate 57,644 of NZ_JAJQRC010000006.1, read as the reverse complement.
ATATTACACCCTGGACGAGGACAACATCAAATTTGCCGAACAGGATTGTAAACAGAAGGGACTTACCTATGCAATGCCCCTGAAAGCGCGGATCAACCTGATCTTCCAGCAAACCGGGGAGATCCGGCAGAAGGATATTTATATGGGGGATATCCCCATTATGAGCGAACGGGGCACCTTTATTATAAACGGGGCCGAACGGGTGGTGGTCTCCCAGATCCACCGTTCGCCGGGGGTTATCTTCAGTCACGAAAAGGGGATTTATTCTTCCCGGATTATCCCCTACCGGGGATCCTGGCTGGAATTTGAAATCGACCAAAAACGGGAACTGATCTATGCCAAGATCGACCGGAAAAAACGTATCCTGGGGACCATATTCCTCCGGGCCCTGGGCTATGAAAGCCGGGAGGCCATTATTCAGGCCTTTTATGCGGTGGAAACCCTGGAGGTAAAGGACGATAGGGAGACCAGGGAGCAATTTTCCGGCAAGGTCCTTGCCGCGGCGGTGTGGGTTAATGAAAACGCCGATGACGCCGGTAAAAACGCCCCGGCCGGGGAGCGGAAAAAACTCTACCGGGTCGGCGAGAAACTGCACCCCCACAATGTGGACGAACTCCTGGCAAACGGGGTGAGCTCCGTGGAGGTTATCAACTTTGAAGCCCCGGAATCCCTCAATTCCCCCATGCTCCTCAACTGTTTCGAGCGGGAGGAGATCAAATTCCTCAAGGAGGATCCCAGCCGGGATGAGCCATCTAAGGAAGACGCCCTTTCCGCGGTTTATTCGGTCCTGATGCCCGGGGAATCCATCACCGTGGATGCCGCGGAAAAAGACCTGTTGGGGATGTTTTTCACCCCCCGGCGTTACGATCTGGGCAAGGTGGGCCGGTATAAACTCAACAAAAAATTCGACTTTAAACCCCCCCTGGATGAATTTACCCTGACCAAACAGGATATCATCGCCACCATGAAATTCCTTATCAAGGTGTATGTGGGGGATGAAAATATCGACGACATCGATCACCTGGGGAACCGGCGGGTCCGGTCCGTGGGGGAATTAATGGCCAATGCCCTTAAAACCGCCTTTAGCCGGATGGAACGGATCGCCAAGGAACGGATGAGCCTTAAAGAGACCGATACCATTAAGCCCCAGGACCTTATTTCCATTAAACCGGTGGTGGCGGCGATTAAGGAATTTTTCGGATCCAGCCAGCTTTCCCAGTTCATGGACCAGGTAAACCCCCTGGCGGAGCTGACCCACAAGCGCCGGCTCAACGCCCTGGGCCCCGGGGGACTTTCCCGGGACCGGGCGGGTTTTGAGGTCCGGGATGTGCATTACACCCATTACGGCCGGATGTGCCCCATTGAGACCCCGGAAGGTCCCAATATCGGCCTTATCGTGTCCCTGGCAAACTACACCAGGGTAAACGAATACGGCTTCCTGGAAACTCCCTACCGCAAGGTAGCCAAGGGGATGGCCACCAAGGAAATTGAGTACCTCTCCGCCATGGACGAGGACCGCTATTACATAGCCCAGGCATCGGCGAAGCTGAAGAACAACGGTTCCTTTGCGGACGACCAGATCTCCTGCCGCCGTCAGGGGGATTATACCACCCGCGCGCCTGAGGATATTCAGTACATGGATGTTTCCCCCAAGCAGATCATTTCGGTTTCCGCTTCCCTCATCCCCTTTCTGGAACACGACGACGCCAACCGGGCCCTGATGGGCTCCAATATGCAGCGCCAGGCGGTTCCCCTGGTGTTCCCCGAGGCCCCCCGGGTCGGGACCGGTATGGAGGGGAAATGCGCCTATGATTCGGGGGTGCTGGTCAAGGCCCGCCGGAACGGTACGGTGCTCCGGGTGACTTCCCAGGAGATCGTGCTCAAACCCGCCGAAGGGGGAAAGGCCAATGCCGCCACCAATGCCGAGGGGCTGGATGTGTATCCCCTGATCAAATATCAGCGGACCAACCAGGATACCTGTTACAACCAGCGGCCCCTGGTAAAGATCGGGGAAAAGGTCCTGGCCGGCCAGGTTATTGCCGACGGACCGGCCACCCGGAACGGGGAATTGGCCCTGGGCCGGAATATCCTGGTGGGCTTTATGCCCTGGAACGGGTACAACTATGAAGATTCCATCCTCATCTCCCAGCGGGTGGTGAAGGATGATATGTTCACCTCTATCCATATAAAAGAGTTCATCACCGAGGTCCGGGAGACCAAATTGGGGCCGGAAAAGATAACCCGGGATATTCCCAATACCTCTGAAAAGAGTCTGGATAACCTGGACGCCGAGGGGATCATCCGGGTGGGGGCCAAGGTCCGATCCGGGGACATCCTGGTCGGAAAGGTAACCCCCAAAAGTGAAACCGAAACCACCCCGGAATTTAAGCTCCTCAACTCCATTTTCGGGGAAAAGGCCAAGGAGGTTCGGGATTCCAGCCTCCGGGTGCCCCACGGCATTGACGGGACCATCATCGACATCCAGCGGCTTAAGCGGACCGAAGGGGACGACCTTAACCCCGGGGTAGACGAGGTGGTAAAGGTCCTGATCGCCACCAAACGGAAGCTGCGGGAAGGGGATAAGATGGCGGGCCGCCATGGCAACAAGGGGGTGGTGGCCCGGATCCTCCCGGAGGAGGATATGCCCTATATGACCGACGGTACCCCCCTGGATATTTGCCTGACCCCCTTGGGGGTTCCCTCCCGGATGAACATCGGCCAGCTTTTGGAAACGGAATTGGGCTGGGCGGCCAGTACCCTGGACCAGTGGTTCTCCGCCCCGGTGTTCCAGTCCCCCTCCACGGAACAGATCGAGGAAAAGCTCAAGGAAGCGGGACTCCCGGTGACCAGCAAAACCGTACTCCGGGACGGCCGGACCGGTGAAGCCTTTGTAAACCCCATCTTCTGCGGGATAATTTACTTCCTCAAACTCCACCACCTGGTGGACGATAAGATGCATGCCCGGTCCACCGGCCCCTACTCCCTGGTAACCCAGCAGCCCCTGGGGGGCAAGGCCCAGTTCGGCGGTCAGCGTTTGGGCGAAATGGAGGTCTGGGCCCTGGAGGCCTATGGGGCGGCCAATACCCTGCAGGAACTTTTGACCATCAAGTCTGATGATATGACGGGCCGGTCCAAAATATACGAAGCCATTGTAAAGGGGGAGCCTTCCACCACCGCGGGGATCCCCGAATCCTTCAACGTGCTGGTCCAGGAACTGCGGGGCTTGGCCCTGGACATGACCATCTATGATGCCAAGGGCAAACAAATTCCCCTAACCGAGCGGGACGAGGAATTGATAACCAAGAGCGGGAGTAACTTTTAGGGGGATATGACGATGCGGGACATACAGGATTTTGATTCCATCATGATACGGTTGGCCTCGCCGGAGATGATCCGGGCGTGGTCCTACGGCGAGGTTAAAAAGCCGGAAACCATCAATTACCGGACGCTGCGGCCGGAGAAGGACGGGCTCTTCTGTGAGCGGATCTTCGGCACCACCAAGGAGTGGGAATGTTACTGCGGTAAATTTAAGTCCATCCGGTACAAGGGGGTCATCTGTGACCGCTGCGGGGTGGAGGTAACCCACTTTAAGGTGCGCCGGGAGCGGATGGGCCATATTGAGCTGGCAGCCCCGGTATCCCACATCTGGTATTACCGTTCGGTGCCGAGCAGGATGGGACTGCTCCTGGATCTTCCCATGGCAAGCCTCCGTTCCATCCTCTACTATGAAAAATACGTGGTTATTGACGCCGGGGATACGGATTTAAAACGGATGCAGCTCCTGACCGAGGAAGAATATATGGAAGCCCAGGAACGGTACGGCGGGGCCTTCAGCGCCGGCATGGGGGCGGAGGCGATCCGGACCCTCCTGGAGAATATCAACCTGGACCAGATCGCCACGGAACTCCGGGCCAAGATGATCGAAAAGGGCGCTAAAAGTGATAAGCGGCTCCTTAAACGGATCGAAATCGTGGAGAATTTCCGCAATTCCGACAATAAGCCCGAATGGATGATCCTGGACGTCATCCCGGTGATACCTCCGGAATTACGGCCCATGGTACAGCTTGACGGCGGCCGCTTTGCCACCAGCGACCTCAACGACCTCTACCGCCGGGTGATCAACCGGAATAACCGGCTGAAACGGCTCCAGGGCCTGAACGCCCCGGATATCATCATCCGCAATGAAAAACGGATGCTCCAGGAAGCGGTGGACGCCCTTTTCGACAACTCCAAGAAAAAGCGGGTGGTCAAGGGCGCCAGCAACCGGCCCCTGAAGTCGATCAGCGATATGCTCAAGGGAAAACAGGGCCGGTTCCGGCAGAACCTGTTGGGGAAACGGGTGGATTATTCGGGCCGTTCGGTGATCACCGTGGGGCCGGACCTTAAGATGTGGCAGTGCGGGCTGCCCACCAAGATGGCCCTGGAACTTTTCAAACCCTTTATCATGAAAAAACTCGTGGATAAGGACGTGGTATACAATATCAAAAAGGCCAAGATGCTGGTGGAGGCGGAGACCCCCGAGGTTTTCGCCATTCTGGACGAGGTGGTAAAGGAACACCCGGTCCTCTTGAACCGGGCCCCCACCCTGCACCGTCTGGGGATCCAGGCTTTTGAGCCGGTTCTGGTGGAGGGAAAGGCCATTAAGCTGCACCCCCTGGTGTGCCACGCCTTTAACGCGGACTTTGACGGGGACCAAATGGCGGTCCATGTGCCCCTGACCCAGGCGGCCCAGATGGAATGCTGGACCCTGATGCTTTCCGCCCGGAACCTCCTCAACCCCGCCAACGGGAAAACCATCGTGTTCCCCTCCCAGGACATGGTTTTGGGGATCAACTTTTTAACCCGGATCAAGCCAAACGCCAAGGGCCATGGCCGCCGCTATACCGGCACCAACGAAATTCGTATGGCGGTGGAGTCCAAGGCCCTGGATTGGGAGGCGGTTATTCGGGTAAAGTCCACCAAGTTCCCGGTCTGGGAAAAGGTGGGGGTCGAAACCAAGTTGGCGCGGGACAAGATTATTGAAACCACCGCGGGACGGCTGATCTTCAACGAGGAGCTGCCCCCGGAGATTCCCTTTATCAACTATGAACTGAAGGACAAGGAACTGCGGGCCCTTATCGAAAATATTTTTTCCGAAAAGGGATCCTGGACCACCGTACAGATGTTGGATGCCATAAAGAACACGGGGTATAAATACGCCACGGTTTTCGGCGCCACCATCGGGGTGGACGACATTGTGGTGCCCAAGGAAAAAACCGAGATGATCGACAAGGCCAACAAGGAGGTCGATTCCATCCAGAAACAGTACCGCCAGGGCCATATCACCCAGGAAGAACGGTACAACCGGGTCGTAGAGGTTTGGTCCAAGACCAACGAGGATCTGACCAATATCATGATGAAGACCCTGGAGGCGGACCGGGACGGCTTTAATTCGGTGTATATGATGGCCAATTCCGGGGCCCGGGGAAGCCGCAACCAGATCCGCCAGCTGGCGGGGATGCGGGGCCTTATGGCCAAGCCCTCCGGGGATATTATTGAGCTGCCCATCCGGTCCAACTTTAAGGAAGGGCTTTCGGTGATCGAGTTTTTCATCTCCACCAACGGCGCCCGAAAGGGGCTGGCGGATACGGCCCTCAAGACCGCCGAGGCCGGCTATTTGACCCGGCGTCTGGTGGATATCGCCCAGGACGTGGTGGTGAACGAGGATGACTGCGGGACCATCAACGGTATCTCCTATTCCGCCATCAAGGAAGGGGAGGATATCGTTGAACCCTTAAGCGAGCGTATTGTGGGCCGCTATACCCTGGAACGGGTGAAACACCCCATTACCGGGGAGCTTATCATCGACGTAAACGAGGAAATTACCGAGGAAATCGCCGCCACCATTGAGGCTGCGGGGGTTGAGTCCGTGCGGATCCGGACGGTCCTTACCTGCGAGGCAAAACACGGGGTCTGCCGCCGCTGTTACGGCCGGAACCTCGCCACCAACCGCACCGTGGATATCGGCGAGGCGGTGGGGACCATCGCCGCCCAGTCCATCGGTCAGCCCGGTACCCAGCTTACCATGCGGACCTTCCATATCGGCGGGGCCGCCACCAAGATCAGCGAGGAGAACCGGACCTTCCTCAAGTATCCGGTGTATATCCGGGATATAGTGGGCGCCCATGTGCCGATGCCCGACGGCCGGCGGCTTTTTACCCGCAAGGGCTATGCCATAATCAACAAGGTGATGAAGGAATATAAGCTTGACGCCAAGGATGAACTCCTGGTGGAAGACGGCAAACGTATTATCCGGGGGGAACCGATTATCCGCCGGGGGACCAAGGAGATCCTCTCCTCTGAAATCGCCTATGCCATGGTTCAGAAGAAAAGCCTCTATCTTATCGGTCAGGATCAGAAGATCGATATACGAAACGGCTCGGATTTTGTGGTGAAAAAGGGCGATGTGGTGGGGGCGGAAAAGACCATTGCCACCTTTGACCCCTTCTCGGACCCCATCATTGCCGAAGCCTCGGGGATCATCAAGTATGATGAAATTATCCCGGGCACGACCTTGAAAGAAGAACTGGACGAAGAAACCGGTAACACGGAAAAACGGATTACCGAATATCAGCTGGAGAGCAAGCAGCCCCGGATCCTCATTTTGGATGACGAGGGGACAGAGCTGGCTTCGTATTTCCTCCCCGGCGGGGCCTATATCCAGGTTGACGAGGGGGAACGGATCAACGCGGGGCGGACCATCGCCAAAACCCTCAAGGAATCGGCCAAGGCCATGGATATTACCAGCGGTCTGCCCCGGGTCAGCGAGCTTTTTGAGGCCCGTAAACCCAAGAGCCCCGCGGTACTGGCCCAGGTTTCGGGGGTGGTCCGTTTTAACAAGGGCATTGTCAAGGCCAAACGGGTGGTGATCATCCAGGATGCCTTTGGTAAGGAGTACAAACATCTTATTCCCATGACCAAGCGGCTGCAGGTCCGGGACGGCGATACCGTCGAGGCCGGGGAAGCGCTCTGCGTGGGGTCCATCAATCCCCATGACATCCTGCACATCCTGGGGGAAAGCACCCTGCAGCGTTACCTGATGGACGAGATCCAGCAGGTATACCGCCTGCAGGGGGTATCCATCAACGACAAACACATCGGGGTTATCGTCCGCCAGATGATGCGGAAGGTGGAGATCGTGGCGGTGGGGGATACCAAATTCATCTTCGGCCAGATGGTGGACAAGTACCGCTTCCACGAGGAAAACAACCGGGTCATCGGCGAAGGGGGGCAGCCCGCGGTGGCCCGGCCCATGTTCCAGGGCATCACCAAGGCCAGCCTCAATATCGATTCTTTCCTGTCCGCGGCCAGCTTCCAGGAGACCACCCGGGTACTGACCAACGCCGCCATTGCCGGGTCCACGGACTACCTGCGGGGGCTTAAGGAGAACATTATCATCGGCCATCCCATCCCCGCGGGTACCGGCATGAAGCGTTACCGGGCGGTGAAGCTCTTTGACGAGGAGCAGCAGGACCTGGACCTTTATATGCAGGAGATCCTGGAGAAACGGAAACTCGAAGTGGTTGCCGAACCGGAGGAAGAGGATTTTTCCACGGAGGAAGTCGAAGAACAACCGTAGGCTATGCTAGATAGATCCTACCAGTTCCAGGCTGGGTTTTAGGGTTTTGTCGCCGGGGGTCCACTTGGCCGGACAGACCAGGTCTCCGTGTTCGGCCACGAATTGGCAGGCCTGGACCCGGCGCAGAAGTTCATGGGCGTTACGCCCCACATTCCCCGCAAGTACCTCGAAGGCAATGATTTTGCCCTGGGGATTGATGATAAAGCTGCCCCGTTCCGCGATCCCCTCCGTCAGGTTGAATACATCAAAAGCCCGGGCCATCTTGCCGGTGGGGTCCGCCAGCATGGGGAATTTGATTTTTTGGATGGCCTTGGAAACATCATGCCACGCCTTATGGATAAAATGGGTGTCACAGGAAACAGAATAAATTTCACAGTTCAGGGCCTTAAACTGGTCATACAGTTCGGCCAGATCCTCCAATTCCGTAGGGCATACAAAGGTAAAATCCGCGGGGTAAAAGAAAAATAGGGTCCAGGCGCCTAACACATCTTTTTTGGTGACTATTTTAAAGGTATTAATGTGGAAGGCATGTACGGAAAAATCAGCTATCTCTCTATGTAATAAAGACATACAATCTCCTGTTTTTTAAAGCAAATACAAAACTTCAGGGGTATTCTCAGCAGCAACCGTGTTTTGAAATCAGCTAACAATAAAATTCTAGTGCGTTACCAATGCCGTTGTCAAGAAAATATCGGGCGGAACCGGTAATAAAATAACCACGAACCACTTATGCAGGAAGAATAGGATAACCACGAACCACTTACACAGGAAGAATAGGATAACCACGAACCACACAAACCACACGAACTTCTGTTTAGAATTCCTAGAATTATTATATGAATTCTATATTTTCTTTGTGAAGTTTGTGTGGTTCGTGGTAAATTTCTCAGCTTAAATTAACCTACCCGAAACCCCCCGAACTTTTGCTTCGAATTCTAGAATTTATACCTGAATTCTCTCCTTTGTTCGTGAGGTTTGTGTGGTTCGTGGTAAATTTCTTATATCGTTTGCAAGATACTATCCCCCCAGGTACGCCTTTTTTACATCGGCGTTGTCTGCCAGTTCCTGGGAGGTACCGCTGGCAAAGATCTCGCCGGTTTTCAGCACGTAACCCCGGCCGGCGAATTCCAGGGCGACCTTGGCATTTTGTTCCACCACCAGGATGGTAATATGTTTGACAAAATTAAGCTGCCGGAGAGCGCGGAACATTTCGTACATCAGTTTCGGCGCCAGGCCCATGGAGGGTTCGTCCAGCATGATGAAGTTGCTGCCGGTCATCAGGGCCCGGCCCACCGCCAGCATCTGCTGTTCGCCGCCGCTGAGCAGTTCCCCCCGCTGCTTGCGCCGTTCATAGAGCCGGGGGAAGAGGCTGTAGACCAGGTCCAGGTTTTCCCCGATAATGTTCGCCCGGTTGATGTCCCGGCGGTGGGGAAAGGACGCGATTTGGAGGTTTTCCGCCACCGTCAGGTTGCCGAAAATATGCCGGCCTTCGGGGACCAGGACCATCATCTTTTTCTGAATCAGCGTATGGGGTTCGGTTTTGAGGATGCTCTCCCCGGCATAGAGGATGTCCCCCCCGGAGACCACCGGCGCTTCCGGCCGGGGCAGCCGGGCCAGGCTGAGGAGGGTTGAGGTTTTTCCCGCGCCGTTAGCCCCGATAAGGGTAACGATCTCCCCCGTATCAATGCTGAAGGAAATACCGTGGAGGGCTTCGATGTTTCCGTAGGAGACCTTGAGATCCTTTACTTCCAGCAGCATTATATTTCTCCGTCCCCAAGGTAGGCTTTAATAACCTCGGGATTAGATCTGATCTGTTCGGGGGTACCGGAGGCTATCTCCTTCCCAAAATCGATTACCGAAATATTATGACAGAGGGTCATGATAACTTCCATTTGATGTTCGATCATCCAGATGGTTAGTTTGAAGGTATCGTGGATCCAGTGGATGTAATCAATGAGGCTGGAGATATCCGCGGTGCTTAAGCCCGCGGCGGGTTCATCCAGCAAAAGCAGATCCGGCTGCAGGGAAAGGGCCCGGGCGATTTCCACCCGGCGCTGGATCCCGTAGGGCAGGTTTTTGGGGTACTCGTCGGCCAGATCCTCCAGGTTGAATATCTCCAGCAGGTCCCGGGCGGAACGGGTAATCTTCGCCTCCTGCTCCCGGTAACGCCGGGTGTTGAAAAAAGCGTCCGCCACATTGTACCCCAACTGGTAGTGCTGGGAGATACGGATATTGTCCAGGACCGTCAGCTCGTTCCAGAGCCGTATGTTCTGAAAGGTTCTGCCTATTTTCAGCGCCGCGATTTGGTGGGGTTTCATGGCGTTGATCCGGATCCCGGCCACGATAATGTCCCCCTCGGAGGGGATATAAAAGCCGCTCACCAGGTTAAAAACCGTGGTTTTTCCCGCCCCATTGGGGCCAATCAAGCCGGCGATCTCCCCTTTTTTAAGGGAGACGTTGATATCGGTCAGGGCCTGGAGCCCGCCGAAACGGTGGGTCAGGCTTTTAATTTCAAGATGCTGTTCCATGGTTAGGGCCTCCTTTACCGGTGTTTTTAGGTACGCCGTTACGGGACATTTTTTTTATTCCCGGAAGAAAATCGATCAATTCCCGGTTCCCCAGTAAGCCTTCGGGGCGGAATTGCATGAGCAAAATGAGCAGCAGGGGGATAAACACCCATTTGAGGATCTGCAGGGGCCTGAGTAATTCCAAAAGGAGGGTAAAAAACACCGCCGAAAGGACCGACCCCGAAAGGGAACCCATGCCCCCCAGGTACACCATGACCATACCCTCGGTGGATTTCATAATGTTGAAAGAGCTGGGGTTGATAAAGCCCAGCATGTGGGCAAAAAGCCCGCCGCCCACCCCCGCAAGCCCCGAGGAAAACATAAAGGCCAGGAGCTTCATCCGGTTGGTATTTACGCTCATAATTTCCGCGGAGATTTCGTCGTAGCGGATGGCGGAAATTCCCTTGCCCAAAACCGAGCCCATCAAGCGTTTGATGGCGATCACGCAGATAACCACAAACAACATGATCCAGATGAGCATCCAGGGCAGGGGGATAAGGTCCGACATGGCAAAAAGGGTGCTTTTCATCCCCATTAAGCCCCGGCTTGCCCCGACCACTTCCAGGTTATTGATGGCGGTCATAATGATGTAGTTTGCCGCGATGGTGATGATCGCCAGGTAGTCATCCCGGGTTTTGAAGGAGGGGATGGCCACCAGGAGCCCGGCCACCGCCGCCGCCGCCCCGCCGATGAGGATCACCAGGGGAAAGAGGAACACAGCGCTCTGGGGGGGCAAAACCGCGGCCCCGGTGAATTTGTTTTCGGTAAACAAAATCAGGGAAAGCACCGAGGATACATAGGCGCCCACGGCCATAAAGCCCGCATGGCCGCAGGAAAATTCCCCCATATAGCCGTTGACGATATTGAGGCTGCTGGCAAAGATGATATTGATCCCGATGGACATCAACACGCTCTGGATATATTGGTTGATTACGCCAAAGGCCGCGAGCAGGGTGATAAGAATCATCGTACCGGCGACAAGTCCAATGGTCAGGGCCTGGTATTTTCTTTTTATGCTTGCATCTAACGGCTGCGCCATAGGGCAGACCCTCCTATATTTTTGTACTCCGGGGCACCCCGAAAAAGCCCGTCGGTTTCAGCACCAAAATGATGAGCAGAATCACAAAGGAAATAAGGTCCTTAAAGCTGGAGGGGAAAAAGGCGGCGAAAAAGATCTCGATAAAGCCCAGGATAAAGCCGCCGATAAAAGCCCCCTTGATGTCGCCGATGCCGCCGACCACCGCGGCGATAAAGGCCTTCCAGCCGATGATGGTTCCCATATAGGGGTCCAATACCGGGTAGGACATGCCGAAGAGGATCCCCGCCACCGCCGCCAGGCTCGACCCCAGGGCAAAGGTAAAGGTGATAACCTGATTTACCGGGATGCCCATGAGGGGGATGGCGAATTTGTCGTATGAAATAGCCCGCATGGACATACCAAACAGGGTTTTTTGCACGATAAACTGAAGGATACCGAACACCGCAAAGGCCGCGATAATCACCATCAACTTGAGGTTGGTAACTACCACCGGCCCTATTTGCCACAACTGTTTGTCGATAATGTCCGGAAAACTCCGGGAACTGGCGCCCAGGACCGCCAGATTGCCGTTTTCAAGAATAAAACCTACCATGAGGGCGGTGATTACCACATAGAGACGGTTAACGCCCTTTCTCCGCAGGGGCCGGTAGGCGATCCGCTCGATGGTGATCCCCAGGAGGGCCGTACCGATCATGGTGAAGATCAGGGTAAGGCAAAAAACCGCCCCGCCGTTCCCGGCCAGTTTCCCCAGGAGGGCCGTGGCAACAAAAAAAGCGATATAACAGGCGGTCATAAAAATATCGCCGTGGGCAAAGTTAATAAGCCGTAAAACCCCGTAAACCAGGCAGTACCCCAGGGCTATCATCGAATAAAAACTGCCCCACTGGAGAGCGTTAAGAACATTCTGTAACAAGGTTGTCAGCACCAAACACCTCCGTGTAATAAAGTTAGGAGTTAGGAGAGAGAAGTTCACTCCTATCTCCTCACTCCTATCTTTTCTCTGTTACGGTTTCAAGCTCGTCACGTATACAAATTCTCCGGCGTTACTGACCTGCACCACCACCGCGTCTTTCTCCGGATCTCCTTCGGCGTTGAAGTTCATCTTTCCGGTGATTCCATCGTAGTTCTTCAGGGCCGCAATGGCATTTTTGATGGCATCCCGGTTCTGCTGAAGGTTATTCGTAAGCCCCGTGTTTTTAATGGCTTCCAGGACTATCATCACGGCGTCATGGGTAAGAGCCGCCACATCATCGGGAATATAGCCATAGGCGGTGCTATATTCGTCGATGAATTCCTTGGTTTTCCCCACGGCCCCCGCGGCGGCGTAGTGGGTGGTAAAATAATACCCCGCCACCGAGCCTTTGCTCAAGGCCCACAGGTCCGCGGAACCCCAGGAATCACTGCCCATGATGGGTTTATTCCAGCCCAGATCCTTGGCCTGGGGTACGACCAGTCCCACAAAGTTGTAATACACCGGCAGGTAGAGCATTTCCGCGCTGGAATTGACGATCCGGGTTAACTGGACGGAAAAATCCTGATCCCGCTGACCAAAACTCTCAAAGGCCACCACCGAGCCGGGACCGTTCAGTTTTTCCCAGTTATCCCGGTACAGTTCCGCCAGGGTCTTGGAATAATCGTCTTCCAGGTTATAGAGGATCGCGGTCCGGGTAACCTTAAACTGATCCTTGGCAAATTTGGCCGCCACCGGGGCCTGGAAGGGGTCCAGGAAGCAGGCCCGGAACACATAGGGCCGGTTTTTCGTGGTATCCGGGTTGGTGGACCAGGCAGACACCATGGGGGTGCGGTTGTCGTTGTTGATCTGGCCCGCGGGAATGGCCCGGCCCGAGCCCTGGGGGCCTATCACCGCCAGAACCTGGTCCTGTTCAATCAATTTGATGGCTGCCTGCACCGCGGATTCCGCTTTGAGCTCATTATCCACATAAATAAAGTCCAAAAGGTATTTTTTCCCTTTGACTTCAAGGCCGCCCTGGGCGTTGATTTTATTTTTGATGAGTTCCCCGGCATATTTGCTGCCTTCGCCAACCATGGGAGAATCACCGGTTAACGGAATGTTAAAACCGATTTTGATGGTGTTTTCCCCGCCGCCCCCGGCCGATACCATGGACAGGGTCAGCAGAAAAAAGATCCCTAGAAAAACAGTAACCTTTTTCATTCTGTTTCTCCTCCTCTTGTGAGGGGTCAAAGCCCCTTTCTTAAACTAAGTCCGGACTAGATCCGGTTTTGCAACAACTCAAGTTGCGTCTCTACTGTAGGGAAAAATAGAAAAACGATCAAGTATTTTTATGCAAAAAAAGCCCTTTTTTTACCGTTTTTTTGAAAAAAATGAATATTTATGCAGATCAGAGGTGCCGGACGGCGGGATGCAACCCATGGATTTGACAGGTATCATGCGGGATAGTATACTAAAGCCATGGAAACCCTGAGTGGCGCTTATCGGGATCTCATTAAAGAGATAATGGCTGTTTCAAAGCTGGCCCGGGTCGTGACAGAGCATAATGTCTATCAGGAGGGGGATAAAGACGCATTGCGTCTGGTGGACAGGCTGGTTGAAGATTTGATCCTGCCCGGGTCCGGTATTTCGGGAATGGATCATCTGAATGAGCTTTTCCGTAAGGCATCCGAAGGAAAGTCCTGCCTCCTGCTTTTGGAACATTACAGCAACATGGACCTGCCGAATTTTTCTTATCTCCTGCGAAAAGAGCCGGATCATGGTGCGGAAATCGCCCAGGCCCTGGTGGCCATTGCCGGGATGAAGCTGAATGAGGAAAATCCCGCGGTGGCGGCCTTTACCGGGGCCTATACCCGGCTGGTGATATATCCCAGCCGCTCCCTTTTGTCCCTGGACACGGAGAAAAACAAAGAGGAGATTGTCCGCAGTAACGGGATCAACCGGGCGGCGATGAAGACCCTCTTGAAGATAAAGGTTGAGGGGAAATTGATCCTGGTTTTCCCTTCCGGCACCCGGTACCGGCCCTGGGACCCAACCACTAAAAAGGGGGTCCGGGAAATAGATTCCTATATTAAATCCTTTGATTATATGTGTATGGTGGCAATCAACGGGAATTTACTGCTCATCCGGCAGGGGGATATGATGGACGATTACGTCAACCGGGATGTGGTACGGTACACCGCGGGACCGGTGGTTTCCTGCGCCGAATTCAGAAACCGGACTAGGGAACAGGCCCAGGCCGCGGGGATCGAGGACAAAAAACAGGCAACGGTGGACGCAATTATGGAAAACCTTGAAAAGATGCATCTGGAGGCGGAAAAACACCGGGAAACGCTGCTCGAAAAGCAGGGAATCGTCAAAAAAGACCCGGAAACGTGATGCGTACGTGACACGTAAGTTGGTCACGCCCCCGGGTAAAGAATGGAGAGCGACAGTTTTTTAAATCACCCAACTACCATTGAGGTGTTTGGTTGAAAAACAAGGTTTTTCAACACTATTTCAAGGTGGTTACCGAGAGAGGTAAGCAGTAACCACCCTAAAGTACTAAATTGTTTTGCCGGCAGCGGTTTCCGGTTCATTCCGCCAGCCGCTTGCCCAGTTCGTAACATAACGTGAGGGCTTCTTCGTTCGGTTCAAGCTGGGCTATGATCCCGTCTCCGTCAACCGAGGCCCCAAGTTTCTTCATCCGTTCCACCCAGTCCCGCATCCACTGCCCGTCGCCCCAGTCATAGGAGCCAAAAAGGCCGAGTTTTTTCCCCTGTACATCCGCGGCATGCAGGGAGGCGATAAAGGGTTCCATTTCCCCTTCCTCCAGGACCTCAGCGCCCATGGCGGGACTGCCGAAAGCCAGGGCATCCGCCCCCTTAACCAGGTCTGCCGAAGCGGCATCCACCGGTTTTATGACCACTTCTCCGCCATTTTCACCGGCGCCCTTGGCCACGGAATTTGCCATGGTTTCGGTATTCCCGGTTCCGCTCCAATAGATGATAACTATCTTTTTCATCGGGATCTCCTGTCAGTTAGCTTTAACTAACATAGCATAGGTGAAAAAAAATGTAAAGGGAGAATAACAAAATTTTTCAAAAAAATCATCTTTTTTTTCGCTTTTTTTTAAATTTCGGTAAAAATTCACGGTGATCCACCGGGGGCGCCCCTGAGGACCAGCTTGAGGGGGAGGTGGTCGCTGAGTCCCAGGCCGGTACGGGGGTTATAGGCGTTGGGATACCCCTGGGCATTGAGGAAGGGTTCCTGGGCCATCACCTGACAGGAATCAAAATCCCAGCCCAACTGGTCAAATAGGGCCTCGGACAAGAGCAGATGATCGATGGTTTCCCAGTCATCCTGGTAATGATAGGACCCTTGGGATAATTCAATGCCCCAGGGAGAATAAAACGCCCGGGAACCGGAGGGGAAATGTTCCGCCCGGGGCGGTTTTTCCCCGCTGATAATAAGAAAATCATCGTAAACCCGGGCCCCGGCGGGAATTTGGCTGGCGGATTCGGCTGCCGTGGGATCGTCCGGGAGCAGGGCGCTGAGGTAGGAGCCCCTTTGGCGGTAAAATTCATCATGATTTTCATTGAGATCCCCCAGGATTATCACCGGTACCCCGGGATTTTCTTGCTGTATCTCCTCCATCCTGCGGTTAATAATCCAGGCCGAAGCCCGGCGGAGGGATTCGGTGTTTTTATCCCCCCCGAGTTTTGATTTCCAATGGCAGATAAAAAGAACCAGGGGCTGGCCGTCGGGCAGCAGCCAGAGCTCCAAAATAGGCCGGGGGGTGGCTTCCGTCCCGTAAACCGCGGAATGGGTTTTGGTCTTGGTAAAGGGGAAGCGGCTGAGAACGCCGATCCCCAGGGAAGCCTCCGGGTTATTGGCGAAAAAAGTCCAGGAATATGTTTGTTTCCCCCCGGTTTCCGAAGCAAGGGTTTCCAGAATTTGGGGGTTTTCCACCTCCAGCAGCGCCAGGATATCCGCTGCCAGTTGGTCCACCCCCTGGGAGAGGAAGCTTAACCGGGCCCGGTATTTTTCTTCCGACCACCCCGACGAAGGGGTGTATTCCCCATATTCGTTCCCGGTCTCAATTCCGTCAAATAGGGCCTGTACATTCCAGGCGGCGACGCTTACGGTCCCCGGTACATCCGGGGCCGAAGCCACCGAACAACTGTTGAGCCCCAAAAATAGCAGTATGAACCCCAGGCGGTGTTTGCTTATCCGCTTTATCATTCCAAAGCCTCCTGTACTATATATGGCATTGGGATGCAGGCTGCTTTAGTTTTTTTTAAAAAAGTGACGAATTTTGGGGAATTTTTGCCCTGGACCTGAAAAAAACAAAGAAATTTAACCACGTACCTCAAAGTCCGCCCAGGCTGTTGCGCCGGTATCGTCCTCTACCGTTACCTGATGGCGGCCCCGGAATAGGGGCAGGGCGAAGACCCCTGCGGGGTTGAGGACGCCCTGAAGGATCTGGTCGATATATACCGGGGCTTCGGGGCCGAAGCCCGAGGTTTCAAGCCGCAGGGCCTGGGCCTCCGGGGGCAGGCTGGGGTCCAGGTAAAACACCGAACCGGAGACGGGGATCCTGATCCGGGGGCCGGATGTTCCCCCGGCCCGATTCCCGGCCCGGCCCGAGTGGAACCGTTCCTCAAGCCAGGCCTGGTATTCCGGGGGATAGACCAGGCCGGTCCGTTGGTGCCAGGTACAGGGAGGGGGGATCCGGTCCGGGAGCAGCCATTCCCGGAGGGTCCCCCCGCAATCGGGCCCCGCGGCCATACCGGACAAGGCGCAGATCGACACGGCGGCGGCCAATTCCGGCGGATCGCCCCCCACCGGCCCGTCCCGGGAGCCCGTTGTTTCCAGGGCCCGCAGGAGCTCCGCGGCGATCCGGGCGGGAATGGAACTCCCCGTGGAGCCTATGACGGTCTCCCCGGAAAAATTGCCCATCCAGACCCCCACGGTAAAGCGCCGGGACGCGCCCAGGGCCCAGATATGCTGAAACTGATTGGCGGTACCGGTTTTGAACATCGACGAGAAGGGCGTCGCCAGAACCGGAGCCGGTCCGAATCCGGTAAAACGGCTCGCCCGGTCCGCCAGCACGTCGGAGATCACCCAGGCCGCGTAGGGGGACATGACCTGCCGGCTTTCCCCGCCCCCCAGGGGGCCGGAATCTTCAAGCCCCTGGCCGGTTTCTTCTATATAGTTAAGAGGTACCAGGGAGCCGCCCCGGGGAAAGACCGAAAAGGCCCGAACCAGTTCCGCGAGGCTCACCTCCCCGTTCCCCAGGGCCAGACCGCTTCCGTGGACGCCCCGGGAAGCGGCAATGGAATCAAAGCCCAGGGAAACCAAAAAGTCCTCAAAGGCCCCGACCCCCAGGCGCTCAATCATATACACCGCGGGGATATTAAGGGAGGAGGCCAGGGCCACCCGGAGCCGGACCGGCCCGTTAAAACGGCGGTTAAAATTGGCGGGCACATAGGCCTCGCTGCCGCCGAAGATCGTGGGAAGATCCGGCAGTATGTCCTGGGGGCCAAATCCCGAATCCAGGGCCAGGGCGTAAAGGAAGGGTTTAAGGCAGGACCCGGGCTGGTTGATGACCCGGACCCCGTCGATCTTGCCGGAAGACTCCTCGGCAAACCAGGAAGCGGACCCCACATATACCCGGATTGCCCCGGTATCGTTTTCAATGGCCAAAATCGCCCCGTTGGTCACCCGGTGGTTCCGCAGTTGGCCCAGTGCGCCCTGGAGAAGCTCTTCACCGTAGGTTTGAAAATTCAGGTCCAGGGTACTCCGCACCCAGGGGAGGGGAGGGGAATTTCCGGCGGCCCTGAGGGAAGCGGCAATGGCCTCGGTAAAATGGGGGGCAAAAAAGGGGGCCTTCTCTAAAAGTACCCCCTCCTGGGCGGCCTCGCCGGCGGCTTCCCAAAGGGCGGCTTCCTTCAAGCCCAGGGCGCACCGGGCCGAAAAGGCCAGGGCCGCGCTTACCGCCGCCTCGGGGTTGACCGCGGGATCGTAGCGGCTGGGCCGCCGGGGAACCATGGCCAGGAGCGCCGCCCGGCTCTCATCCAGGGCCGCCACGGGCCTGCCGAACCGGGCCCGGCCCATGGCCGGGAGCCCCTCGATATTGCTTCCAAAGGGGATGTTATTCAGCCAGAGTTCCAGGATCTCTTTTTTCGATAACCTGGCCTCCAGCCTGAGGGCATCCCCGGCTTCCCGGAGTTTTCCCCCAAGGCCGCCGGCACGGGGCCGGACCAGCCGGGCCAACTGCATGGTAACGGTAGAGGCCCCGGAGACGATCCGCCCTTCCCGGAGGTTCCGGAGGGCGCTTCCCAGCACCGCCAGGGGGTCCACCCCGGGATGAACGTAAAACCGCCGGTCCTCAGCCCGGAGAAAAATCCTGACCACCCCGGCGGGGATCTCCTCCAGATCCGCCCACTCCCGCCTGACCCCGTCACGGGCGGGAAAAACCCGCAGAGTACGGCCCGTCCGGTCCTGAACAGCCAAACCATAGGACCGCCCCCGGAAAAGCTCCAACTCCGGGTAAGGCCAAAGGGCCAGGGCGGCCCGGATACCCAGGATACACCCCGCCCCCAAGATAAGCCTTCGCAGCCATTTCCGTTTTCCGCCGGCGGAATTCCCTCTTCCTTTCTTCTTCATACCCGCCCTAATAGTGGGGAGGTTTTTGGTTGGGTATATAGTCCATATCCTGGGAAAGCTGCCGCAGACGGTCCTTTACGGCTTCATGCTCCGCGGAGAGTTTATCCAGCAGGGCATTCCGTTCCGTCACCCCCTCCTGGAGACGGTTAAGAAAATCTTCCAGAAAAGCCAATTTTATTTCTATCTTTTCGATCCGTGGCTCCAAGCCCTGTTGATTCATTATATTTGAATATATACTATAGAGGTATATTGGAATAGGGGGCATCCATGAGCGTATCCTATGATTTTAGTATAGAAGAATTGGGGAAGCGGTCCATTAAATCGCCGATGACCATGTCGAAGATCCGGGGCGATTTTATTGCCAATTATGTGACCGATGATGAATTTGTCCGGTTAAGCGCGGCGGTAACCCTGGGAGTCCAGGCGCCGATTAAGCGGAGCCAGGTTTTCGAGTGTGCCGGGCCGCGGGAGTTCATCTATTTTATGCCCCAGCACGTACATGCGGGGATCGTAAGCTGCGGCGGGCTTTGTCCGGGGATCAACGACGTGATCCGGGCCATTGTCCGCTGCCTCTGGTACCGCTACGGGGTCCGCCGTATTTCGGGGATCCGCTATGGATACAAGGGTTTTCTGCCCGAGTACCAGTACGGTACCAAGGAACTCACCCCAGATATCGTGGATGATATCCATAAATTAGGGGGCACCTTCCTGGGGAGCGCCCGGGGAGGGGGCCGGGAAGTGGCGAAGATCGTGGACGCCATGGAAAAACTCAACCTGAATATGCTTTTTACCATAGGCGGCGACGGGACCCAGCGGGGCTCCCTGGATATCGCCGGAGAAATAGACCGGCGGAAACTCAAAATAGCCATGATCGGGATCCCCAAAACCGTGGATAATGATTTTTCTTTCATCCAAAAATCCTTTGGTTTCGATACCGCGGTGGCCAAGGCAGCGGAGGTGGTTACCGCCGCCCACATGGAGGCCCATTCCCAGATCAACGGCATAGGCCTGGTAAAACTCATGGGCCGGGAGTCGGGCTTTATCGCCGCCCATACCGCCCTGGCCAGCCACGAGGTGAATTTTGTCCTGGTCCCGGAAATTCCCTTTGAGCTGAACGGCCCCAACGGTTTCCTGCACCACCTGGAGGAGCGGCTCCGGACCCGCAAACACGCGGTGGTCATCGTGGCCGAAGGGGCCATGCAGGATCAGCTGATCCGGGAAGTAAAAAAGGACGCCGGGGGAAACATCAAGATGGAAGATGTGGGAACCTACTTGAAGGACAAGATCCAGGAGTATTTTGACGCCAAAGGCATAGAGATCAACCTGAAATACATCGATCCCAGTTATATGATCCGGTCCGCCCCGGCGGCACCCAGTGATTCGATTTATTGTGAACGCCTGGGAAACGCCGCGGCCCATGCGGCCATGGCGGGTAAAACCAAGGTCCTGATAGGGCTGGTGAACAACGAATTTGTCCATTTGCCCATGAAGGTGGTCGTTTCCCAGCGCAGCCATGTGGACCCCGAAGGCAACCTTTGGCGGGATACCCTGGACGCCACCCATCAGCCCATCCTTATGGTGAATAACCCCATGGGGGCCATCTTCGGCAAAGAAGACGATATTGGGTAATCCCCCGGGGTGTTTTCCGAAACCGGGGAAAGGCTCCCCCCCCATGACCGTTACTGCCCGGGGCCGGGCGGATTTGGAACTGGCCGATGAGGCCCTGGACGAACTTTTCTCCGATGCCCTGAACCGGGCCCTGGGGGAAGCGGGCGGTTCGGGGCCCGTCCTTATCCTGCCCCCGGACATAACCCGGTACCATTCCCGGGCCGGGTTCCTCACGGATATCGCCGTCCGGGAACTGTCCCGGCGCGGCCGTTTGGGGCTGGTGTTACCCGCCCTGGGGACCCACTTTGCCATGGGCCCTGCCGAGTTACGCCGCATGTTCCCCGGTACGCCCCCGGACCGGTTCCGGGTCCACGACTGGCGGCGGGATGTGGTGGAATTGGGCCGCCTGGAGGCGGAGTGGGTGGGGCATACCGGCGGGGTGTATTTTGACTGGCCGGTACAGGTCAACCGTATGCTCCGGGACGGCGGTTTTTCCCTGATCCTCTCCATAGGTCAGGTGGTGCCCCATGAAGTGGCGGGAATGGCCAATCACAGTAAAAATATCCTGGTGGGAACCGGCGGCAAAGAGGCCATTGACAAGAGCCATTTTGTGGGGGCCCGTTACGGCCTGGAACGGCTCCTGGGGCGGATCGACAACCCGGTCCGGGCCTTATTTGACGAGGGCCTCCGCCGTTTCGGCCATGCGCTTCCCCCCATCCTCTGGGCGCTTACCGTGGTGGGCAGCCGGGGCCCTGCGGAGGCCGCCCCCCTCGGGGCTCCCGTGGTCCGGGGCCTGTATATCGGCTTTGGCAGGGACTGTTTTGAAAAGGCCGCGGCCCTGGCCCGGGAGGTCAACCTGGATCTCCTGGATGAGCCCGTGGAAAAAGCCGTGGTTTACCTGGACGGCGGCCAATACCGTACCACCTGGCTGGGGAACAAGGCCATATACCGGACCCGGATGGCCATTGCCGACGGGGGGGAACTCCTGATCCTCGCCCCGGGCCTCCAGGGCTTTGGGGAAGATCCGGCCCTTGACGCCCTGATCCGCCGCTACGGATACCGTTCCGGGGCCGCAATCCGGGATCTGGCGGAAAAGGAACCGGACCTGGCGGAAAACCTCAGCGTGGCGGCCCACCTCATCCACGGCTCCCCCGAGGGCCGTTTCACCGTGCGGTACTGCCCCGGTCCGGGCCTCAGCCGCAACGAAATTGAGGCCGCCGGTTATGCCTGGGGTGACCTGGACCAGGCCCTGAAACGCTATGCCCCCAACGCCCTCAGGCCCGGAAAACAAACCCTCCCCGACGGCGAGACGATCTTTTTTATTCCCAACCCCTCCCTGGGTCTCTGGGCCGAAAAAAAACGCTTTTTTGCCGCCGGCTAAGCGGGTAAAATTGTCCCCCTGGGTAAATTTTACCCATATAATGACGGCTGACACTGAAATTAAAGAAAATTAACCGCGAACCACACGAACAAAAGCAGTATCCTATTGACCGGTTCTTAGAACACTATTTTTAATCCGTCTTTTTTATATTCTGTTAAGGTAGTATCAACACTTACTACGATATGCGGCATTGCCTAAAAATTGCAAAAACATCAAAAAATATATGGACAGTACGTAAATTATACCTTACATTATTACGTAGGAGATGGCTATGTATACAAAATTAACGTTAAGTATCGATCAAACGGTAATAGAAAACGCTAAAAAATACGCAAAAGATCAAAAAAGAAGCGTTTCTAAACTGGTTGAAGAATATTTGTCTTCAATATCTTCATCGGTGGATAAAAAAATTGAATACCTTACCCTGGGTCCAATAACAAAAGAATTGGTTGGTATAATCAAGGTAAATGGGCATACGGATTATCAAGATATTTTAACTGACGCACTGATGGAAAAATACCTATGAAGGAAAAACTCTTTTTTGATAATGATATTATTTTGGATATCTCCATTAAACGGGATGAATTATTGAAAAATGACGTGAATGAAGCGATAACATTAATAAATCTTGTAGAAGCCGATGAATACCAAGGATATACATCCACGGTCATTTTTACCAATACCTATTATATCCAGAAGAAATTAAAGGATCATACCACATCGATAAATTTTCTCAAAAAGCTCAGATTACTATTAACCGTATTACCTGTTGATGATAAAATTATACAAAAAGCATTGGAATCAGGCTTTAATGATTTTGAAGATGCGGTGCAATATTTTACCGCGGTAGAAAATAAAATGGATTATATCATTACGCGGAACATAGAAGACTATAAAAAATCAACCATAAAAGTATATACACCATCACAATATTTAAAAATAAAAGAAATACAAAAAATGGAAATAGGCAACGGCTCATAACAGCTTTGTTGCCGTGGACTTGCTTCGGGCCCCAACATCGCAAACAGCCGGGATGCTATACCAAAGATATTTACCCACGAACCAACACGAATCCTCACCAACAAGAAGACGTTTCAAACAAAACGTTCGGGTGGTTCGTGGTTATTTCCTCATTTTTTTTGCTTTTTGCGCCAACTTGGCACGGTTCTTGCTATATAGTATATACAACCCCAGACCGGATTATCCGGCGCAGCAGGACCTGGTGTCTTGAGGCGGTGAGTTGATTTTAATGCAAGAGCGGGCCCTGCGGCCGCTTTTGCGAGGAGCGTATATGAAACGGAGTATCCTTTTTAGTATTCTGGCCCTGGTGGCCGTGGGCCTTTTCGCCCAGAACGGAAGCGACCGGGCCCGAGGGCCCCGGACGCCGCCGGAACCCCCCCAAGCAGTTACGGTGAGCGGGAATTTGGCGCTCATCGACGCCAGAATTGGCCTTGAAAGCGGGGGCAATACCTATTATGTCATGGGTATCGACCGGCTTATCGGGTTTGTGGACGGACTCAGAGAAGGGGCCCCGGTAACCCTGGAGGGGTATGAGTTCCCCCTGCCCGCCGCCCCGGAATACCGCTTCCTTCGGGTCCTTAAACTGAGCTTTAACGGCAAGGACTACGATCTGTCCCCCGGGCTTAGGCAGTTTGCCGAAGGGGCCGCAGACCCCCAGCCGGACTTCAAATCCTGGGGCGGCCCCGGCAACCACCGGCACCATTTCCGAAACTGGAGATAGGATAAACCCGGGGCCCAGGCTCCGGGCTTTTTCGTGTCTACACCGATAAGAAGATTAACCACGAACGACACGAACCACACGAACTTTTGCTTCGACATCTTGGAATTACTACCTGAATTCTCTCATTTGTTCGTGAGGTTTGTGTGGTTCGTGGTTAAATTCCTCTTAATTCTTCACAATTCATAGATCTCATGAAGAAAAAGAGTCGCCGCCTGGGCGACGTTGAGGCTTTCGATGATACCGGTGCCGGGGATCCGTACCAGGGCGGAGCAGTGTTCCTTTACCGTTGGGGGGAGCCCGGTTTCTTCGTTGCCCACCACCAGGGCGATGCCGGGCCGGACATACTCCCCGGGCCTATGTTTTCCGGCGGGGCTGCCCCGCAAAAGGCCGGCCCGCTCCCGGATAATGACGCCCAGATCCCGAATCCGCAGGCGGGCCCGCATATCCGTGCCGATGGTGATCACCGACCGGGAAAGGCTTTTGATAAAAGCCCCGGTATCCCCCACCTTCCTAAAGGTCACCTGCTCCATCCCCCCTTCGGCGACCCGGTAGGCGCTGGTGGTAAGCCGGGCTTCCAGGTCCCCTTCGGAAAGGATGATCAGGGGGGCGTCGAAAAAAGCCGCGGAACGGACCATGGCCCCCAGGTTATGATCGTTCCCCACGGAATGCAGCACCAGGCCGGTTTTCCCTTCCCCGGCCCAGTGCTCAATGTCCATTTTTTCCACCGGTTCCACCACCGGTTCCTCGATCATCGCCACCACCCCCTGGTGCCGGGGGCTTTTGCAGATCCGCTCCAGTTCCTCGTCTTCGCACAGTTTATAGGGCCGTTTCCGCTCCGCCAAATTTTTACACACCCGGGTGAATTGTTTCAGCCGGTCCTCCCGGAGAAAAAGCCGGTTTATCTTTTCAGGATGGTATTCCCCCAGGGCCGCCACGGCATTAAACCCGCAGACCGCCAACTCATTGGTCAATTTGTTCCGCATTTTTCCCAGTATATGCCCTTTTTGCCGGTAAAAACAGTACCAGACAGCATAAAAGAGAATTCGACCACAAAGGCAACATAAAAGAGAATTTAACCACGAAGGCGCAGAAGGCGAAGAAGGGAATTAAGAGAGAAGAGGGTTAACCACGAACTACACGAACACCACGAACGAAGAGGGAAGAAAGGAGTTAGGAGAGAGGAGATTTTCCTAACTCCTCATCCCTCTCTCCTAACTCTTCATCCTTCCTTTTTCGCCTTCTGCGCCTTTGTGGTGAATTTCTTAATATTGTATCTTCGTGGTGAATGCTTATTATTCAGTACCGGATGGCGCCTTTGGGGTGAATTTGGCGCCCGGAGACGAAATTTGACGTTTTTTTGCATTTTTTTTAAAAATTTTTAAAAAAAACGAGATTTTTGGAACTAAACGTGATATAATAATGTGTAGGTAAATAATGAAAAAGGGACCGGCCCAGGCCGGCAAAAAATAAAAGGAGGAAGCCATGACATTCGATACCATGCTCTATTCATTCCAAACTTCTCCTTCCTCTTTATTTTTCATTTTCAATGCTCCATTAGCAATTTCTTACCCCCCTCAGCAGCAAGAACCGTGCCAAGTGGGGGCTAAAAGAGCAATTTTTTTCAAAAAAAATATATTTTCTCTCAGTTTTTTCCGGCAGGGGCTTTTTGTCCCCAAACCGGTCGTAGTCTCCGGTGTGGACCGGGGTCTGGCGGCGTTGCCGGTACGGGGAGGTATGCCGGGTAAACCCGGTTAGAAACAACAGGGCGGCCTAGCCGCCTTTTGCGGTGTCCTTAAAAAGAGGACCCCGGGGCAGTGAGTTTTCTTGGCGGAAGACGCTGCCTCCGGGGCTTGCTAATCGCATCGTAATGATACCCCATCCGGGGTGGATTTTCAATGCGTATAGTCCTCTTTTTATTAGGAAGCGCCCTTCGGGGCGCTTCCGCCATTCGGTTGATATGACCGGATGACTATAAATACAGGAGGGCTTTATGTTGAAAAAGAGCCTAATTTTTGGAAGTGTGGCGCTGTTTTTAGCGGCGCTAATCACTCTGACGGGGTGCCCAACCTCTGCCGACGACGGTAGTACCGAAATTGTGTACGGACACCGGATCTACGGTCAGAGCGTGAGTCCCTATCAAGCACAGGAAGCGATAGATAATGCTATTAAGGCGAGGGAACCTGTCGTTCTTGAGCATAATCTTATCATCCAGGGCGCCGGCGCGGGCCATCCCCCCGCCACATTAAACTTTAAAGACGCCGATGTCCGGGTCAATGGTAAGGTAACCTTCCCGAACGGCGTCATAAATGTGGCTGACGCCCGGGTGAGCTGGGCTCCCGGCGCGGAAATAGTAATGGACGGTAACTCCGCTTTCATTCTCCGGGACAGCCAAAAACCGGATGCCATTGATAAGGTTGACGATGGCGTCATGGTAGAGTTCGTGGACCGGGTGCAAGACATCATGTCTAAGGCTACCGCCGCCGCGGTCCGGGAGTTTAAGCTGGGGTCCACCCAGAATTACGATTATTCCACGGACAGTAACGGCGTTGACGCCAGGATAACCAATCCGAACCTTCAAACCCTCTATGTAGTGGAAAAGCTTACCGTTCCCTCCGGTGCGACGCCTCTCGGAGCAACTTTGGGTATTACGGCCCTGGGGACGGTGGATTTTACCGGAACCATCCCCACTCTTGTGCTGTTCAATGACGCGCTCAATGGCGATATCGTGTATGGGACCAGTTCCACCGTGACCAGTTCCCGGAGCGCTTCGGTCGTGCTGCCTGACCTTCCCGATAACGAGTTATTCATACCCAATGTGCATATAGAGGATGGATACGGAATCACCATTATCGGCGAAAACTTCGTCGACCGTTTCACCATAGAGGGTAAGCTTACCGGCCCGGGAACCCTGCAGGTTTCTAATCTTTCGAATATTACCATTACTGGCGGAGACGGCAACATCACCGTTGCCGGAGCCGGTAACCGGAAGCTTAAGATCTCCAGCACCGGTAGGGCGGTCTTTGCCGATAATGTGGAAATCCCTGTCGGCGATGTTTCTGCGATATATAGCACGGCGGTGTTTAGGGGAGATCTTACGATTGGGGCCAACTTAGACCTTTATGGGGATGTTATCCTGAAAAACGGTCAGGACATAGTGATTGATGGGGCTTTGGTAACCCTGGGGGCGGGTAAAACCATCACGCTCCAAATTACCCCCGACAGGAGTACCCAGATCATTCCGACCCCCCTCTTTACCGCAGTCGGCGGTGATGTGGTGTTAACCGGTGGAAATGCAACGTTCACCACTTCGGCCATACCTAAAAACGATCCGGAAAAAATTGAGGACGCCAAAATCATCGAACTGACCGGCAGCCTTGAGATCACCAACGGTACCTTACAGGTGCTCCCGGAGGCAACCTTCTCGAGTAATGCAACCCTGACGACGAAAGTTGACGGGGCCCATAACCAGTTCGGTTACCTGGCCGTGGCCGAGGGCGGTACCCTCGCCCTGGGCACCAACAGCCTTGATATAGGGGATCCGGTAATTACCGCGCCCTATACCTTCACGGCAAGCGGCGGGACCATCAACCTGGGGAACAATCGGATCACCGGGAGCGCCCCGGGGACAAAACTGGCGCCGGGACGGGGAAGTTCCGGGAGTATCACGGTGGCGGGTGCAACCGGTACCCTTATCCTGGAGGAGATAGAGCTTGATGTGGCCGCCTATAGCAGCATTGCGCTAAGCGCCGCCGGAGCTAAGGTGGCATTGGACAAGGGGGCAAAAATTAACCTGATTGTCGGTGAAAACGGACAACCCACCACGTGGGCGAAGATTGAAACCAACGCCGGCAGCGCCCAGTTGACCGGGGCATTTGCGGCCTTAACCCCGGATGCCGCAGCCGCCAAACAGCCTGCCTGGTCCGTGGCCCACCGGGGCGGCGACCTGGCGGAGGTCAATATTGTCGCTGGCCCTACCGGTATCACCTTTGGTAAGTCGTTTAAGGCGTCATTTATCCAATAATGCCGGAACCCGTACCAATGGCGCGGGAAACTATCATCCGGCATAGGTCCGGATACTTTAAGGAGTGTTTTATGTTGAAGAAATATATGATTTTCGGCAGTGCTGTCCTGTTATTGGCGGCACTGTTGACCCTAACTGGGTGCTCCCAGGCCACTGACAGCGACGGGGGATCAACCGTGACTTTCGGTGAAAATTACCTGTATGGCGCATCCGACGCGGATGACGTGAATATAGCCGTACGGGCGGCCCAGCTAGGAAACCGGAACGTGGTGCTGGGTGAGGCTCTCAGGCTAAACGGCGGCACCCCTATCACTCCGCCCCTCTCTCCGGTTGGCGATTTTAAGGATAGGCCCGTCCGGGTAGAGTATCCCGTAACGGTAGAGAATATGATTATCAACGCGGTTAATGCGACCCTTACCTTTCTGCCGAGTTCGAGCATAACCCTCGGGACCAATGCCATTTTTATCTACCGGGGGGACCCGAATGACAAATTTATCTTAGTGAGTGGCGGCCATAAGGTGCAATATGTGGAGAACCCCCTTTACGGCACCCAGGGAACCGACCAGCGCATTGCCGTGTCAAATTACACGATAGGTGCGGATTTTAGTGATGTTCATGAGGCGGTTACCTATCTTTACGTGCTGGACAAACTCACCATAAACGCGGGGTCTACCGCGGTACCCGGCACCGGCACCAACCCCACCGTTATCGCCCTGGGGGAGGTGGATCTGGCCGCGAGTAACACCCTGGTTTTTCAAAACCTCACCAACTTCCAATTCACCACCAGTGCGACCCTGACCAGCACGACTCCGGGGGTTATCCTTAACCTGCCGGCTTCAGCGAATCTGCCCACGATTGAAGCGCCGGTCCCCATCAATATCGCAGGGCCGTCCGGTGCTGACATTGCTTCGATTACCATAAAGGAGATCAAAGGCCCCGGTACGGTCACGATCAGTCCTGCTAATGGCCAAAACATTGACGCCCTCAAGATTGACGCTGTTTCCGAATCGGGCGATGTCGTGGTAAACACAACCCAACTTGGCACAACGACGATAGGAGGAACTGCCGCCGGTACGTCGATAAGCCTTACCGCTTCTGATGATACTACGGGTCTTACTGACCCTATTAAGATAACCGGAAACAATGCCGGAACCATAGCCATTACTGTCCCGGGCACCGATGGTATCACCCAGGCGGTCACGGTTGGGTCCAATACGGGGACCATAGAATTTGACACCAAGATCATTAACCTCGTCACCACCGCTCCTCCTGACTCGGACGACCCTTCAATTTCCATCACGAATAATACCGGCTCGGTAATCTTCAAGGACAACCTTACCTTAGAGGGAACCGGTGGCGGTCAGATACTCAGAGTCCCGAACAATGCTGCAGGTGGAACCATACGCTTCGAGGGCAGATTTACATCATCAAATGCGCTTGGGGATCCTCTGCCTGCCAATGCCTTCGCCAATATTGCCGGCGCCGGCACCGTAGAATTCATGGGTCCGGTTGAATTCAATCTCGACACCAACATAGACTGCCCGGTGGTGTTTAACGATAACGTAACCTTGGCCCACGATCAGACCCTTGGCTTGGGGGGCGACGTCACCCTGGCTTATAGCATTACGTCTCCCCCCAACCGCGGGATCACGTTAAAGTACGGAACCTATACAAGGTTTAGACTCAAGGGGGGCAAGAAGCTCCTGGTGGGAAATAGCGAAGTATTGGCCGCAGGGACAATCGGCGCCACCATAACCGCCCCCCAAAATAGCATAAACACCACCTTGATCGCGGGGGTCCTTGACCTTGAAAATGACGAGGACTTGGGTTACAAGACCCTGATCGTGGACGGTGGGCTCACCTCAATCGACGGGGAACTGCGGATACTGGGGACCGGGTTATTGCAGAGCAATATCCCAATTCCCGTCGCAGTCACGGGGGCCCTGGTCCTGGAGGAAGACTCCCTGTTGGTACTCCCCGGGACTGGATCCGTTACCCTTGGTGATACAACGATCACCGGCCGTACGATCTCTCTTACAGACGATGCGCGGTTCACCGCCGAAGGCGGCGAGGTAATCCTGCGGCAGAATAATATCACCGGCAGGGGCTCAACCCTCCTGGTCCCGGAGGATGTTGCCAGCCCGACGATCACCGTAGCTGCCGAAAAGAACCTATTCCTTAGGGGAGCCGACCTTGACCTGCAATACGCTGGTACTTTGACCCTAACCGGTCACGCCAGCACCCCAGGTTCGGTTATCCTGGAAGGCGGAACCTATCCCGGTAAAATTACCCTGAGCGAGGACGCGGGCAGCCGTTACCCCGGTAACCTTAACGGGCTATTGATTAAGGTCGGTATCAGCGGTGCTAATGACGCTACGATCATCGGAACCGGCGAGCTTTGGGGGGATGACGTTGAAATACCCTGCGTAATAGGGGAGCTTTCCGGCGGTTCGAACAGATTAACCATCAGGGGTAAAATAAGCGCTGGCACAAATATTGTGGCCGGGCTTTCCGTAGACGATTAAGCGGTCCGGAAAGTTTAACAAACTTTCCGGAATCCGTTGTAAGCGGCATACGGCGTATGCCGTTTACAAAACAGGAAGTAAAAGCGGTCCGGGAACAAACCGGTTTCCGGGCTGCCCTGCCTGTTGGTTCTAAAGCGATTGCGGGCGCAGCCTTCAGCGCTTTGGTAATGACTAAAATTGAAATAGGAAGGTTTTTATGATGAAGAAGAAAATATTCTACGGCATGATCGCCCTGTTAAGCGTATCATTGTTCTTTTTAGGATGCCCCACGGACACCAGCGACGATACCAGCAGCATCGGTACTCCCACCTGGCCGGAGACGGGCAACACTAATACGCCCCCCTCCACGGCCCAGGCCGCCGCGAACCTGGCAGCCGTATTGACGGCCTCCGCTCCTGCTGGGGTCACCGTTACCCCGAACGCCAACGGCTCCGTCACCATTACCGGTGGAATCCTGCCGATTTCCGATTCACTCAAAATTGATTCCGGCGTAAAAATCGTGGTGGAGACCGGCGCCACACTTGCGGTGACGGGAAGCATTACCAACGACGGAACTATCGAAGTTGCCGACGGTGGTAAATACACCCTGGCAGCCGGTGCAACCGTCACCAATAACGGCACGATTACCGTTAATGATACCGATGGGAGTACCCCCGTATTTACGGTGGCGGCAAACGGAACCATTAACAACGCCGGGACTATCGAAGTTACCGGCAAGGGTAAAACTTCCCTGGCCGCGGATGCAGCCGTCACCAATACCGGCACGATTGTTATTGGACCGGAAGCCAAATTTGCGGCGACCGATGGAGAGATTACCAACGCCGGGACCATTACAGTGAATGGTGAATACACCCTGGACAACGACACAGAGGGCACCAATGACGGCACGATTATCATTGGGCCTAACGCCACCGCTAAGATTGGTTCAGACGTCCGCTTTGAAGGAAGCGGGATAGTCATTGTGGAAAGCGGCGGTAAAGTATCCTTCAACGGTGGCACTGACTATTTTATCGGTGACGCCAGTGCGCTATTCCATGTACTTTCCGGCAAGTTTCACTTTAACAACACTTCTCTTATCGTAGATGGTTCCGTAACACTGAAAAGTCCATTTAACAATGTGGGCGCCCAAGTTTTGCTAATAAAGGCAAACAGTATGTTAACTCTCGAAGCAGCGCTGAGCGTGACGGGTAAGTTTGATGCTGGTGAGGACACCGAAAGCTTTGCAGTTGTTGGCGAACTGGGTTCTTCTCCTTCTGTTCCTGCCAAAATTGTTTTTAGTGGTGGTAGTATCGTTGTTACCAGCGCCACCAGTAACTTCTATAATAGTAGTGGTGCTCCTACCCCCCCTACCCACGATACCGGTAATCTTAGTGCTGGTCCTTATAATTGGGTAGCCGATGCCGATGGCTCGAATAATGCCGGTTGGTCGAGGTAACTCCTCGCCTGCATGAGCACCTAAAACCCGGCCTGCCCGGGTTTTAACGAGACCAACCCCCTCCCGTCCATCGGACGGGAGGGTCCTTCTCTACCCGGTAACCGGCCTTTAACCCTTTACCGGCTAAGGCCCCCCGCTCCAATATGACTGGAGGCCTCTTACCCCCTCCCACCCCCCGCAGTAACACCCCGTTTACAGCCTGTTACCACATACACCACCGCCTGGCAAGCGGTCGCAAAGCCCCCCCCCACCACAATCGGCTGAAAGGCCCTCTTCCCCCCCCGATACCCGGCAGTTTAGCCCCATGCCGGCGCAGCCCGGCGGGGAATTACGCCCCGCCCGCGTCTCTGGAATTCCCCGCGGTAACCGACCGGCACGGGCGGTGGACGCGGACTCTACAGGTCAGCGGGCAGGGCGTAATTCCCCGCCGGGCTTGCTGAGCCCAGCCTAAACTGCCGGAACAGAGCTGTGGTCGAATTCTCTTTAAGCCCCTTTACTTTGCCCCTGGTAATCGTAATACTAATCCCATGAAAACCGAACGAGCCTATTATGAGCATCCAGGCGCCGACCCCCTTCAGGCCGAGATACTGGAACTAAGACCCTGGCAGGATAAGACCGCCCTTATTTTGGACAAAACCATTTTTTACCCCGAGGGAGGAGGCCAGAGCGCCGACCGGGGCACGATCAATGGCGTTCCCCTCCTGGATGTGCAGGAGGAGGGGGAGGAGATCCTCCATATCGTTTCCCCCGGGGAGGGGGCTACGCTGCGGCCCGGACCCGGGGAACTGGTACTGGACACCATCCGCCGCCGGGATTTTACCGTCCATCATACCGCCCAGCACCTGCTCTCGGGAACCATCCTGCGCTTAACCGGGTTCCCCACGGTTTCCATGCACCTGGGGGACGAGGTCTGTACCATTGACGTGGACGCCCCCGCCTTCCCGGAGGAAACCATCATCGCCGTGGAAGAGGCGGTCCAGGACGCGGTGGAGGCGGACGCCCCGGTGGTGATCCACCTCTGTCCCCCGGAAAACCTGGGGGATTTCCCCCTCCGCAAGGTCCCCCCCCAGGGCGAGGAGATAATCCGGGTGGTGGAGATCCGGGGGAATGATTTTTCCCCCTGCTGCGGTACCCACCTGGCTTCTACCGGACCCATCGGCATACTGCGGATCCTGGGGGCGGAGAAGTACAAAGGTAAAACCCGGATCTCCTTTATCGCCGGCCGCCGGGTCCTGCGGGACAGCCGCCTGCTCAGGAAAAATGGGGACATAGCCTCCCGGGCCCTCAAGGTTCCGGTGGCCGAGACCGGGCCCGGGGTGTTGGCCCTGCTGGACCGGATGAAAGAGCTTGAGCGGAGGCTCAAGACCCTGGAAGAGGAAAACGCGGCGGTCAAGGCGGCGGCGCTGCTCAAAAACGCCGGACTGTTGGTAGGGGAGGGGGATTCCCCGGGCAGGGGCATCCTCTTGTCCGCGTCCTTCCCCGAGGCGGGAATGGACGAGGTCCTCGCCATAGGCCGGGCTGCCCAAAAGCTCACCGGGGCCCTCATCGTCCTGGCTTCGGAGGGGGAGTTCAAATTCGCCGCCTTTTGTTCCGACAAAAAGGCCCATCTTCCTTCTATTTTAAAGGACCCCATGGAGGCCCAGGGAGGACACGGCGGCGGCGGCCCGTCCTTTTTTCAGGGGGCCTTCCCCGGCCGCCAAGAGCTGGAACGTTTCCTCGCAGCCCTTCCCAAAACCTTTTAAAACTGGTATGATGAAGATCCCCGCAGTCAGGAACCATGCGAGTAGACCGCGCCCAACCCCGTCAGGTCCGGAAGGAAGCAGCGGCAAGCGATGGTGTATGGCGCCGTGGCCTCCCTGGCTGCGGGGTTTTTTTTATCCCCCGTTCCGGTTATACTAAGCCTATGGCATACGAAGTAACCGCGACCAGACGGCGTCCGAAAACGTTTGATGAACTGGCCGGCCAGGATTTTGTGGTGGCTACCCTGAAGAATTCCATCGAAACCGGCAGGATAGCCCATGCGTATCTTTTTTCCGGGCCCCGGGGCTGCGGAAAAACCAGCGCCGCCCGGATTCTGGCCCGTTCCCTGAATTGTGAAAAGGGCCCCACCGCAACCCCCTGCGGCGTATGCTCCAACTGTGTGGAGATCAGCCGGGGGGCCAGCATGGATATCATCGAAATCGACGGGGCTTCCAATACCGGGGTCAATGATGTCCGGCAGATAAAGGACGAGGTCCTCTTTCCCCCCAATTCGGGGCGGTATAAAGTGTATATTATTGATGAAGTCCACATGCTTTCCAACAGCGCCTTTAACGCCCTGCTTAAAACCATTGAGGAGCCCCCCCCGTATATTATTTTTATCTTTGCCACCACCGAACTCCACAAGGTACCGGCCACGATTAAGAGCCGGTGCCAGCAGTTCAATTTCCGGCTCATCCCCCTGGATACCATCCAGGGCATCCTCAAAAACACCTGCGGCGAGATGCAGATCGAGGCCGAAGATGAGGCCCTGTTCTGGATAGCCAAGGAATCCACCGGGAGCCTCCGGGACGCCTATACGATCTTTGATCAGGTCGCCTCCTTTTCCGACGGGTTTATCCGGGCCGCCCTGATCCAGGAGAAGCTGGGCCTGGTAGGCCTGGACACCCTGAACACCCTGGCGGAAGCCTGTGCGGCCGGGGATAACTCCCAGGCCTTCGCTATAATTGACGGACGTCTTGACGCGGGGGTGGCGGTGGAGCAGTTTGTGATCGATATGGCCGGTTATTACCGGAGCCTGCTGCTGTTAAAAAATGGGGTAACCCGGGAATCGGTGTTGGGGTATAATCCGGAGCGTTTTTCCGCTTCGGTACTCCAGGCCCTGGATTCGATCCACCTGGAACGGGCCCTTTCGATACTGCTGGACCTCTACCGGGATGTGCGGTATTCGGTTTCCCCCCGGTTTGAGCTTGAAACCGCGGTCGCAAAACTTTGCTGGCTTACCCAGTGGGTTTCTCCCCAGGAACTCCGGGCGGCCGTAGCCGGGGCGCGGGAAGTCCTGGGGGGGAACCGGGAAGATCCCGCGGGGAAAGGAGGGATAGCCCGCCCTTTAGCCGGGCCGGGGCGGATACCGGCCCCGGCTGAAACCACCCTGGACCGGCACGGGTCCGGGGATAACCCTGGGGCGGATCAACGGGGGGCCTTTTCCGAAGGCTTTAAGCAGTATATGGCCGCCCGGGAAAGCGCCGGTGCGGGAGCCTCCCCGGAAGAAGGGGACCCTTTTTTCGGGGACCCCCCCGGGACCGGAAAGCCTCCGTCCGGGGAGCCCCCAACTGAAGCCAAGGACCCTTCGACTGAAGCCAGGGAGCCTCCGGTCGAAGCAGGGGAGCCGCCCCCCCCGCCGGAGGCAGTGTTTGAAGGGGACGAAGCCGCCCGGTTAAAGGCGGCCCTCATCAGCGGCTTTAAATTGAACCGGGGGGTGCTCGCCTCGGGGCTGGAGAGATCCCTGCCCTGGGAATGGTCCGGGGATAAACTTATCATTCCGGTCCGGGATTCCCTGGGGGTGGAACTGCTGAAAAAAGACGCGGCCCTTATCCAGGAAGCCCTGGTCCGGATACGGGGCCGTCCGCTGCCCTTCGAGGTGGTGGTGGGGAATCATCCCGGGGAAGCCCTCCCCGAAGAATCCCCGGCCGTTTCCCCCCAGGTGGAACTAGTCTGCCGCGTGTTCCGGGGAACCGTGGTTAAAAAAGATGGGAGTTTGCCATGAATATAAATCCCTTTGATCTGTTAAAAAATGCCCAGAAGCTTCAGGAACAGATGGGTTCCTTGCAGGAACGGCTGGGAACCATTACGGCCACCGGGTCCGCAGGGGGCGGAATGGTGGAGGTGAATCTGAACGGCCGTTTGGAGCTTTTGGCCATACGGATCGCCCCGGAAGCGGTGGATCCCGAGGATGTGGAGATGCTCCAGGACCTGATTATCGCGGCCTTTACCGCTGCCATGGAGAAGATTAAAGAAGCGGTTAACGCGGAAATGGGCGCCCTGGCCGGAGGCATGGGGATGCCAGGTTTCCCCGGATTTCCGGGGCTTACATGAATCCCCCTCAGGCCCCCAAAGGCCCCAATGCCCTGGATAAGTTGTCGGCGCTGCTGGCCAAATTACCGGGGATCGGAAAAAAAACCGCCGGCCGGCTCACCTATCATATCCTGGACACGGACCCCAGCTACGCCCATACCCTGGCGGACCAGCTTTTGGCCCTACATTCCTCGATCAAACGGTGTTCCCGCTGTGGAAGTTTTACCGAAAGCGATCCCTGTCCCATCTGTCTTGATCCCGGCCGGGATGGTGCGGTCCTCTGTGTGGTGGAACGGGCCCAGGATGTGCGGGTTATTGACGAATCCCGGGAATTCCGGGGCCGCTTTCACGTTCTCGGGGGCCTCATTGCCCCTCTGGAGGGGGTTAGTCCCGAGGACCTTACCATCGGCCAACTGCTCAGCCGGGTCCGCCGGGAGGGGATCCGGGAGGTGATCCTCGCGATGAACCCCACGGTGGAGGGGGATACCACGGCCCTCTACCTGCAAAGACTCCTCAAAGACACCGGCGTCCAAATTACCCGCCTCGCCTCGGGCCTCCCCGTCGGGGGGGATTTGGAATACGCCGACCGGCTCACCCTGTCCCGGAGCTTTCGGGATAGGATTAAGCTGCCATAACCGTTTGGGTCGAGTTAAAACAAATTTTTGAAAGAAAGCTAAAAAAAGCTTAAAAAAGGCGATTTTTCCGCAAAAGGCCTTGCTTTTTTCTATCAGGTATGCCACAATTAAAGAGTAGCCAACATCTACATTAGGGCGTTTATTCGACCCTGTATAATCCGGGTGAACGGCCGGATTATTTGGCCCCCAGGATTCCCTCCCAGGATAAGGGGGCCTTTTTGTGCCCTGATATCCACGCACCGAAAAACACGGATGTTTTCCTACCATTGTCCCCAGGTCAGTAATTTTACCGTTAAAGTATTTGTCACAGGAATGATTCCCCAAAAGCCCCTTGGACGCACATAGATGGGCCTATAACGGTTTTACCCTGGCCGGATCAAAATTGCGTACATTACGGGGGAGGGCTTATCAGTCTTGAAGGGCGGGCAATGCCCCGCTTCGCCTATGCTGCCCTGATCATTTTGCTGATATCGGCAAGATGATAGGGCGCATTTTCCCGGCATGGTCCGGGACGGCCCCAGAGGGGCGGGTTACTGAGTAACCGGCTGGCGGGGCTTCAGCTTGCCCTGGTCGGAAAGGTCGACATATTCAGGGAGAGGAAGCCCCAGGCTGGCAAACATTGCATCTGTCCTTTTTCGATGAAACGCCGTTTTTTTCTCAAAAGACATCCTTGCCGGTTCCTCTTAACCTCCCGGAAACGGCTCTAGCGGCCTTGTACGAGGCGCTTCCCCCCATCTGGGAAATTTGCGTAGTTTGCATCTCCCTAGGAAACTGCAAACTTGCAAACTGTTCTTTGGCCTTCCACTGCCCATAAAAATGGCGGAAGCGCCCCGGACATTCCTGCCTTGCCAGGTATGGCTCGGAGTTTCAAATTGTTCTTGTAAAATTCGGTAATTAGCGGTATATTTAAATTGCCGCCCGGGGTCGTTTCGGACGTTGGCTCAAGGGGACCGGAAACGGTCAGCATGAGGCACCCGGTTCGTGCATTTTCCAAAAAGTCCGTATCTCCATTTTGGATGGTCCCCGTTCAATCGTCGCCAGATAAACCGTTCCGCTGATTTTCTTGGTAAATAAAATCTTTTTGTTGCCCCGATTATCCTCTCCGGTATGTTCCGCCGTGTCAA
This sequence comes from Treponema sp. TIM-1, assembly GCF_046533115.1. NCBI lineage: Bacteria > Pseudomonadati > Spirochaetota > Spirochaetia > Treponematales > Treponemataceae > Treponema > Treponema sp. TIM-1. The sequence continues at coordinate 20,276 of NZ_JAJQRC010000006.1, read as the reverse complement.
ATTCATTGAGGACCAGGGGGATGAGGGCGAAGTCGTCCGGGGCTATATCCACCTGACCCCGGAGGGCCTCCCCTTGTCCATGCTGCTTTTTTATATGCCGCGCGCCGCTGTCGGTAATAAAAACCGCCTGAATGGCCTTCCCTGTCAGGTTCAGAAATTCCGCCTTGAGCCTGTCCGATACAGCAAATTCTATCTTTACGGTAGGACTATGGCCGTTCCAGACATTACGCGCCAGATCAACCAGCAGGGCCGCTTCTGGGTATGCCTGTTTTATGGCGTCAATGTCGGCCACGGGGCTATATCTCCTCCCCGCTGTCTTTTACATTGGGGATATACTCCACTATGTCTGAAAACTGGCAATTAAAAAACTGGCAGAGCTTTTGCAGATTTTCCATGCTTATCTGTTCATTCTTTGAAGGACTTAGCAATTTCCCCAGGGAGGATTCGAACCCCCACAAGCAGATCCAGAGTCTGCCGTGCTACCATTACACAACCGGGGAATAATTGCGCCCGTTTCAAGACTCAGGTGGGTTTTGAAACAGCCTTAGGGCTAAAATGCTATCATTTCTACCTAAAAATGTCAATAGAAATGTCAAGCCGGATCAAAACGCACCTACCCCTGTTCACTCCAAGGGATAGGCACGGCTATTCTGAATGATATTCGATGAGGGTGCGGACCGGAATATTCCCCAGATTTTTTTCATAATGGAGAAAGGGCAGCCCCACCACGCCGAATATTTCGGGAATTTCCGCCCCGGCGGCGATGAGGAGCTCCCGGGCGGCATTGAGGGTTCCTCCGGTGGCGATAAGATCATCCGTGAGGAGTAGCCGCTTGCCCGGGGGAATATCGTGGGGGTGGATTTCAATTTCCGCTTCCGCGTATTCAAGCTGATACTTCTTGGACAAGGTTTTCCCCGGCAATTTTCCCTTTTTCCGGATAAGAATAAGGGGAATTCCCATGCGGACCGCAAAGGGAGCGGCAAACAAAAAGCCCCGGGCTTCTATGGCCGCCACCGCATGGATCTGTTTATCCCGGTAAATTTCCGCCATCGTATCAATACAATACCCAAAGGCCTTCGGTTCGGTTAAAATACTGGTAATATCATAAAAAAGAACCCCTTTTTTAGGAAAATCGGGTATTTTTCTGATATAATCATTGAGATCCAGACCCTGTTTCATACCTTTGCTCACCCTATTTTATCGTTTTTTGTATCCACGCCGCAAGATCTTCCGATTTTACCCCCAAAAAGGGCTCGGCCCTAAGGTCCAGTTCCGAATCCCGAACTAGCGCGCCCAGGTACTGTACCGCCGCCGGGGATTGGGGGGAAAATAACCCGCAGGGCCTTCCCACCAGGTTAATATGGAGCAAAACCTGTTCAAGATAGGTAAAGGACGGAGGATGGGGACTTTCACAACCGAAAAAATAAACATCCGCCGGAAGAATGTCGGTAGCGGAAAGTTCCGGGGTTTTTTTTATCACCACCCGGCTTCCCCTTAGTTCCCTGGCGATTTTTTCCCCCAGCTTTCGGGTTGCTTCGGTACCATCGGTTACTATCAGTACATTCCGCTTTGCTTCCACAAAGGTAATTTTAGACTTCGGATAAAAACATGTCAATGTGTATGGTCCCTTTTGAAATCGGAGGCCCCATAACCCATTCCCCGGGGTTTCGAATGAATCTATTGTGTTTTGTTCCAATTTCAAGTATACTGATACCGGTTGTTTCAAAATTCCGGTCCTGTCGGACAAGTATTTTGAGGCCGTCTTTCGCTTGAGCGTCTTTTTATCATGAGGATAGGAGCAAAATCATGCAATATGAATGGAGCAGCAGTCTGGAAACCGGGTATGAACTGATAGATACCCAGCACAAACAGTTATTTGCCGCTATAAACGACCTGATTGAAACCTGCCGGTTGGGAAAGGGTATACAGGAATTGGAGAAAAGCCTGAATTTTCTTAATGACTATACCATTAAACATTTTTTTGACGAAGAGCAGGTCCAGCTAAAGTACAATTATCCCGATTATCCGAATCATAAAAAGCTTCATGAAAATTTTAAGATCACGGTCCGGGATTTAAAGGTTAAAATGATAATGAAGGGGGCGTCGGAGGAGCTTATCTCCGAGGTCCAGGCGAAGATCGGGGATTGGCTGGTGACCCATATCAAGGGCCAGGATCTCAAACTGGCGGCCCACCTGAAATCGCAGATCAACAAAGCGTAAACCGGCTCAAGTAATAAACTGTATGGGGTTTGATCGTTAATATGAATTCTCAAAAAAACAACATTGTTCGGGTTGGTATATTTTATGATGGTTATTATTTTTATAAGGTCAGCAACTACTATAAATACGAACATACCAGGAAGGCCCGGATAAGTATTTCAGGTCTTCATGATTTTATCCGTCATGAAATCGCGTCGATCCTGCATATAGAAGATATCCGTCATTGTCAAATAATCGATGCCCATTATTTTAAAGGCCGCAGTTCCGCAAAAGAAATGGGAGAAAAAGTACAAAGCGAACGGGTGTTCGAGGATATCCTGATGCGGGAGAATATCGTGAACCATTATCTTCCCCTGCGGTATGGCGTAAATGACACCTGGCAGGAAAAGGGCATTGATGTCTGGCTTGCCCTGGAAGCTTACGAATTGGCCATCTATAAACAGTTCGATGTCTTGGTCCTGGTCGCCGGAGACGGGGATTATGTCCCCCTGGTCAGAAAGCTCAATACCCTGGGTACCCAGGTCATGCTGATATGTTGGGACTATAGTTATTACAATGAGAACGGAACCATCACCGAAACCCGGACATCCCGCCAATTATTGGAAGAAGTCCTGTATCCCATTGTGATGAACGAACGGATAGACCGGCAGCCCTCGACGGATATTATTGATGAGTTATTTGTACGGGACAGACGGGAAAATTACGCCGAAGGCATGGGGAATATGCTGCCGCTTAAAGAGGAGGCGGAAGCCCCTCAAGATGACGGTCAAATATCCACCATAATCAGCCTTAAAGACGGGTTTGGATTTATTAAAGACGAAAAAATAAACAATGTGTTTTTTTATTACGATACTCTAACCAATAAGGATTTTGATGAGCTGGAAGTGGGGATGAAAGTAACATACCTCTGCGAAGAGGACGAGGAACGGAGCAAACGGGACGAAGCCCCCCGATACCGGGCCTACAAGGTGACGGTCTTGGACTAACAATATATATAACCACGAACTTTCATTCGTAATTAATCACCTAACCGGTACCCCCCACCCAATCCTCCAACTTCTCTCTCCTAACTCCTCCCTTGTCTCCCATATATCAGGCATATTGGTTTTACCAGATACTAACACCTTTCCAAAAAAGCGCTTAAAAGATCGCCGATTTTGGTTAAGGCGTCCGCCTCCGGGGAGGAAAACCGGTTCAGCCGGGGGCTGTCCACATCCAGGACGCCGTATACCCGGCCGCCCTTGAAAAGGGGGATCACGATCTCCGCGTTGGAATTGGCGTCACAGGCGATATGGCCCGGAAATTCATGGACATTGGGGACGATTACCGGCTTACCCTCCGCCGCGGCTTTGCCGCATACCCCCTTCCCTTCTGCTATCCGGGTACAGGCGGGAAGCCCCTGAAAAGGCCCCAGCACCAGCTCGGTCCCCTTGCGGAGGTAAAACCCCGCCCAGTTGATGTCCCCAAGGTACACCATGATAAGCGCGGAACTATTAGCCAGCGCCGCTATCAGGTCGGTTTCACCGGCAAGTACGTTTTTTACCGCCTCCACCATCAGGTCAAGGTCTGTTTGGCTGCCTTGCCCTTTTTGTATATCGACCATAAACACCCCCATGTTACTATACCGGTTTTTTTATCCTTGAACCAGCCGGCGCCGCATAGACAAAAAACACCCGGGGGTCTACAATGCTTGCGGAGGATACGTATGACATCTAATATTGTCCTTGATGCGATCTTTACCCGGCGTTCCACCCGGGCCTATACCAATAAAAAGGTGGATGCCGAAACCGTTGCGCTGCTGGCAAAGGCCGCCCTGGCCGCCCCAAGCGGATCCAACGCCCAACCGGTTAACGTGCTGATAGTACAAAATGTCCCCCTCATCCTGGAACTTGAACGGGCGGTGGTAAACTATTTTGTCAAGACCGGGGACGAAGCGGTGGTGGAGCGCATAAAAAGCCGGAAGAACAAAGTCTTCTACGATGCTTCCACGGTCTTCTTTTTGGCGGTAAAAAACAACGCCGCCGTGGATGTGGGCATCATGGCGGAAAACATCGCCATTGCCGCGACTTCCCTGGGCATTGCCAATGTCATCCTGGGCCTCCCCCGGGTGGTTTTTTACGATCCCGATACGGTCGCTTACTGGAAGGAGAAGCTCCGCTTCCCCGAAGGCTACGAATACGGCCTGGCCGTGGCTGTCGGTTATGCCGCCGAGGAGGGCAAACCCCATGAGATCGACTTAAGCAAGGTGAGTTATCTTTAGTACGCCATTTTTTCCGTGCTTTCGGCTTCCTTCTTCTCATACCCAGCGGTTACTGGTCCGGGCGTTCAGGTCGGTGTATTTTTTTGTTCAGCCATGGAAAAGCGTCATGGGCTTACCCCGGCGCCCGGAACACGGGCGGGGATAGTTACCCGCACGTAATCTTCGGTAACTTCGAATTGGGCATCTTTACCGGTTAATTCTTTGGTCAGGGGAATTATTTTACGGCGCACCCCCATACCCCGGGCATCAACATATCCGTAATCCCGGAGCACTTCCCGGATGACCGGATTGCGGACCGAACGCTGCCCCGCCAGCATGGCTTCCAGGGTCATGGAATTTTGCAGCGCCCCGGGACTCATGATTTCTATTCGGTCGTGGTAATTTACCGCTTCAACTTCCAGGGATTTTGTCCAATCCCGGTGGGCCATGCCGTTGAGGATCGCTTCGCGAATGGCGCCGGTGGGATACCGGTATTCCCGTTCCCGGCGTACCAGATCTTTCAGGGTATCGGATTCTTCCGATATAAAAGGACCCATCCTATCAATCGCTATTTCTATGAGGCCCCGATCCTCGATATACCGGCCGTCTCCCGGCTTTCCCTTTCCCAGCGCAACCAGGGGGGCATTGATAAAGGTATCATCCTGGGCCTGGTAGCTCATGTCGGTACCGGCAAAGGACATCCAGCGGAGCCCTGAAAACCGGACATATTTGCGGGGGTTCCGGGCAAACAAGAGGATCCCCGCAATGGTACAGAGGGCTTCCCCATGGTCGGCGATCTTCATAAAACCGAGCCCCGCCAGGCGTTTTTCCCAGGCCCGGCGGTTTTCCGGCTCCCCTTCATCGCCGATGATATTAACCAGGTAATCCTTCAGACGGGCCAGATCCAAACAATCAAGGTCCGTATCGTAGAGGGGGGGTAATTCGGTATGTACCATACCGCCGCTTTGAAAAAGCCGGGCCTGCTGTTCCCTGGTGGCAAGACGGGAAGTACTGCCCAGGCGTATATAGATCTCTTCACGGCCCTTATTCCGCAGCACATAGGGCTTCTCGGTTCCCTGGGGAAAAGAAATCACCGCTACTCTTCTCTTTTCGTCTATTTTGATCTCTTCATAAAACGGGATGATCAGGGGATGGACGTAACGATTAAAAACCGTGTCCATTATCCAGGTTTCCAGGTCTTCGCGGCTGATGCCGCTGATGGTTCCGTCATCTTCAACCCCTAAAAGCAGCCGGCCTCCTTGAAAATTGGCCAGGGCGACTATTTCTTTCGCGACCTGCTCAGGACGAAGATCATCCCGTTTGAATTCGACGCCGGAGTTCTCGCCGTTATCTATTATTTCCAGGAGTTCGGATTTTAACATGCACAACCTTTACTCGGAAGTCAGTAGAGCCGGTTTCAAAACCAGGCGAATTTTGCGGCGGCCCCTGCTAGTAACTATATGCGCTATCATCCCTTTTTGTAAAGGGAGCCGTTTTTTTTTCTTGCCAGGCCGCGTTTTCGGGTGTATGATGATTCGGGCGGCCGTGGGTATGTGCAGGCTGCTTTGGAGGGATTTTTATGGGGAAAATAAAGGAACCGAAAAACTTAAGTCCGCGGATACGGAACTTGCGGGATTTTTATTTTAAGGGGGCGGATCGGCCGTGGAACAATGAATTCCGGCCCTTTACCACCGGCACCCCCTGGGACCGTAACTATAACGAGATGACCTACTATGTGGTCCCCGAAACCTACACCTTTTTTAAGACCTTTGGACAGAGCTGCCGTCAGGCGGCGGTAACGATAGAGCCGCCCCCGGATTTTTTCGACCGGACCATCCCCGAGCGGAAGGCCTGGTTCATCAAAAAGGCCATGGTCGACTACGTGCCCCCGGAGATTCTTCCCGGGGACCTCCTCTGCGGGGCGGTGTTTAACCTGGCCGCCAGCCACTGCCTTTCCCAGGAGGAAAGCCGGAGGAAGGACGCCATCCTTGGGGGGAAGCGGGGGCTTACCGCCCGGACCATCGAATTCCATGACCGGGGCTACGGCAACTGCGGCCCCACCAGCGGACATATCATTCCGGCTTACGAAACCGCGGTAAAATACGGGTTCAAGGGTATCTACGAGGACATCAAAGCGAAGTACGAGGCTCTCTCCGAAGCGGAGCGAACCGGGCCGAAGGGGGGACAACTCCGGGGGATGATGGAGGCGGCCCTGATGCCCCGGGACCTGGCGGCCCGTTACCGGGAACTCTGCGGGGAATTTGCCGCCCGGGAGACCGACCCCCAACGCAAGGCGGAACTGGAGCGGATGGGGGCCAACCTGGAGCGGGTTCCCTGGGAGGGGGCGGAGGATTTCTGGCAGGCGGTCCAGTCCCTCTGGTTTACCCATATGCTCGTCATGGCCGATGAAAATTACCCCGGTCCCGGGATCTCCTTCGGCCGGGTGGATCAGTACCTCTACCCCTACTATCAAAAGTCGATAGAGCAGGGGGAAGACCGGGAATTCCTCAAGGATATCCTCAAATGTTTCTGGGTTCACTGCAACACCGCCTATGATGCGATGATCAAGGTGGGGATGAACCAGGGGATCACCGCGGGGTATGGACAACTCATCATGCTCTCCGGCATGGGGAAGGACGGAAAGGACATGACCAACGACCTTACCTATGCCCTCCTGGAGGTGATAGACGAGATGTCCCCCATCCTGGAACCCAAACCCAATGTCCGGCTCCACCGGAACAGCCCCGAGCCCCTGTTGGACAAGGTCTGCGGCATGATCGCCGAGAGCCAGGGAGCGCCCTTCCTCCTCAATTTTGATGAGCGGTCCATGGCGGGCCTCCTGCGGGAAGCCAAATTCGCGGGCCTTGAAAAGCTCATCCACCGGGACAACGTGTACGATTACAGCGCCGTGGGCTGCCTGGAAAACACCATGGTGGGCAATGACCGGTCCTCCACGGTGGACGTAAACCTCAACTTCCTCAAGGCGGTGGAGCTTACCCTGGGAAACGGTCGGGATATCACCGGCTACAAAGACCAGCTTTGGGGAAAGCCCTACAAAAACATTCAGATGGGCCCTCGGACCGGGGATCCCCGGACTTTCAAAACCTTCGACCAGTTTTACGATGCCTTTATCGAGCAGACCCGGTTCATCATCCAAAAGATCACCCGGCTCTACAACGAGGGGGACCGGGTCCGGGCGGAATTCCTGCCCACCCCCTATCTCTCGTGCCTGGTGAAGGGCTGCGCCGAAAGCGGCAGGGACGTTACCCAGGGCGGGGCGGAGATCAAGTTTGTTACCATTGAAGGGGTAACCTTTGCCACCACCATCGACAGCCTCCTCGCGGTAAAGTACCTGGTCTTTGATACCAAAACCTGTACCATGGATGAGCTCATCCGGGCCCTGGCGGACAACTGGGTGGGCCACGAGGTGCTGCGGGCCCGGGCGAAGAATAAGGCCCCCAAATACGGCCGGGACGATACCGAAGCGGACGAGCTGGCCCGGCGCTTTATGGAGTTCTGGTCCACCGAGGTCTCGAAATACAAAACCCCCAGCGGTCATGTGTACCGGGGCGGGATGCTCTCCTGGAACTACTGGGTCAGCGACGGGTATGTGCTTGCCGCCAGCCCCGACGGGCGGCAGCGGGGGCAGTTCCTTTCCAATGCGATCTGTCCCAGTAACGGCGCCGACCGCAACGGCCCCACCGCCAACAGCAATTCGGTGGGTACGGCCCTGGGGGGCAAGGACGGCGAGGGGAATTATATCAACTACCTCCCCAATGGGGCGAGCCATACCATCACCATGAGCCCCTCCCTGATGCGGGACGACGAGCACCGGACCAAGTTCAAGGCTTTCCTCCGGGGCTATGTTGAAAACGGGGGGACCGCCCTGCAGATCAACGTGCTGGACCCCCAGACCCTGCGGGACGCCCAGAAGAACCCCGAGGAGTACCGGCACCTTTTGGTGCGGGTTACGGGATATAACGCCTATTTTACCAGCATAGGCCGGGAACTGCAGAACGAGATCATCGAGCGGGAATCCCATGGCCGGTTTTAACCGGCCGTATGTTCCAGCGGCACAAGGCGCCGGCCGGTGAAGGCGATGATCCTGGACATCCAGCGGATGTCCACCGAGGACGGGCCGGGGCTGCGGACCACGGTGTTCTTCAAGGGCTGCAACCTGGCCTGCGCCTGGTGCCATAACCCAGAGAGCATCTCCCCCCGGCCGGACCTGAACTGGTTCGCCCAGAAATGTATCGGCTGCGGTATGTGCGAAAGCACCTGCCCCCGGGGGGTGATTAGCCGGGATCAGGGACGGGTGCGGTTTGACCGGGGAAAGTGCGTTGCCGGAACTTCCCCTGTGGGGGACTGCCGGCTATGCGTCGAGACCTGTCCCAACGCTGCCATTGAACTCAAGGGGGAAGCCCTGACCGCGGAAGGGCTCTGCGGGGAACTCCTCAAGGACCGGGCCTATTTCGGCCCGGAAGGGGGGGTAACCCTCTCCGGGGGGGAGGCGGCCATCCAGCCGGGGGCGGCGGCGGTGGCCCGGCTCCTCAAAGACGCGGGGGTTTCCGTGGCCCTGGACACGGCGGGGGCCTATGATTTCCGGGTCCTGGAGGGCTTGCTGCCCCTGGTCGATCTGGTCCTCTACGACCTCAAGATCTTTGATCCCCATGAGCACCGGCGTTTTACCGGGGCGGATAACCGGCTTATCCTGGAAAATTACCGGAAGCTCCGGGAGCGGGACTGCCGGGTATGGGTGCGGACCCCCATAATCGAGGGGGCCACCGACAGCGAAGCAAACATACGCGCCATCGGCGGGTTTATCCGGGAGGCGGGACTGCCGGAGAAGTGGGAGCTTTGCGCCTTTAACAACCTGTGCCGGGACAAGTATGAACGGCTGGATCGGGATTGGGCCTATAAAAGCGCGGGGCTCACCAGAAAGGAACACATTGAGGCGCTGACCCAAAGGGCACGGGAATTGGTGCCTTCCGCGGTGTACAGCGGAACAACGATATAGGCCGCCGGGTTTTCGTCGGCTGCAGGAGGTTATCATGGTACGATTCTCCGGGGAATTCGAGGAGATCTGCGCTAAAAAATTTGAACCGGACAGCAAGATAGGGATCCTCTCTTCGGTGTCCCCCGACGGGTACCCCCATCTGAGCCTGATCACCTCCATCGGTGTCAAAACCAAAAAGACCCTCATGTGGGGCCAGTTCTCCCGGGGACTCTCCAAGACCTACCTGGCGGACAATCCCAAAACAGGCTTCCTCGTGGTTTCCCCGGATCAGTACTGGTGGACCGGCAAGGCCCTCCATGCGGGCAGCGTGGTAAAGGGGGAAGATTTTGAATATTTCAACAACAAGCCCCTGTTCCGGTACAACTCCTACTGCGGTTTCGGCGCGGTGCATTACGGCGAAATTAAGGAGGTGAGCGCCGGGGAAAAGCTGCCCCTCCCCCGGATCCTCCTGGGTTCCGTTACATCCGCCCTGCTGAAAAAGGGCGCGGCAAAATATTGCCTGCAAGCCGCCTCAGGCGGAGACCGCCCGGCAAAGAAGATACCCCCCTACGGCCTTAAACTCTGTTCCAACCTGGCCTGCCTCAAATTTATCGCCTGGGTGGACACCGACGGTTTCCCCCGGATCATCCCCGCCTTGCAGGGCCTTCCCCTGGACGCGGACAACCTGGTCTTTTCCGCAAGCCCCTACGGCGAACTGCTCAAGACCATCCCCCCGCAGGCCAAGGCCGCCGTATTCCTGGCCAACCTGGCCCTGGAAAGCCTCCTCCTCCAGGGCCGCTGGCTGCCCCTCAACCGCCATGGCCGCTTTCGGGGGGGGATCTTCGCCGCGGATAAGGTCTACAACTCCATGCTGCCCCTGAACCGCTACATCTATCCCCCGGAGGAGCTGCCCCGGGTATACGGGTAGGAGGGGATTTTACCGGATCATAGACCGCCGTAGGCTTTTTTTACCAGCCCGTCTATCTCCCGGCGGTAGGGCATGGAGGGGGCAGTTCCCATTTTGGTGGTGGAAAGGGCTGCGGTACAGGTGGCGAATTTGACGGCATTGAGCAGCGATTTATCCTCCGCCAGGGCCACCACCAGGCCGCCGGTAAAGGCGTCTCCCGCGCCGGTAGTATCAATGGTGTTCACCTCCACCGGCGGGATGATCTCCTCGATCTTCCCGTCATTGAGGTAACACCCCTTTTTGCCGAGGGTGATAACCACGTTTTTTATTCCCTTATCAAAAAAGACCTTCGCCGCCTTTCCGGCGCTGCTTTTATCCGTCACCTCTATTTGGGTTAAAAAGAAAGCTTCCAATTCGTTAGGGGTGATGATGGTGGCTCGGCTTAAAAACTCATCGGACAGTTCCCGGGCCGGGGCGGTATTCATTACGATAATTTTTTTATGGTCATGGGCAATCTGCACCGCCTTTTCAATGGCGTCGATATTAACCTCCAACTGGGTCAAAAATATGTCGCTGGATTTTATTTCAGGCGCTAAAAGGGCGATGTCCCCATCGGTAATATGACCACAGGCGCCGGGGGCAACCACGATGGAATTTTCCGAAGTGTTTTTATCAACATTAATAAGCGCGATGCCGGTAAAAAAATCTTGATCCGTGACAATATACCTTTCGTCAAACCCCTCCTGTTTGAAACTTTGCAAGGCGACCTGGGACAGGATGTCCCGGCCGACCTTGGTCATAAACACCAGATTTCCCCCCGCCCGTTTAATCGCCACCGCCTGATTGCCCCCTTTCCCGCCAGGGCCCATTTTAAAATAATCGGTAATAAGGGTCTCTCCCGGCAGGGGCAGACGATCCACCCGGCAGGTCAGATCCATCACAAAACTGCCGAGGCAGGTAATTTTTTTAGCCATAAAACACTCCTCACCATGAACCGGCTTAAAACTCACCTCAATCTTTTCGGGTAAAATCACTCTGATCAAACAGGTCGATCTTTTTAGACCCCCGAATTTGCTTCAGCCGCTTATGGTAAAATGCCGGTATCACCGTGGTCTCATCGGCGAACCAGCGGAAGGGATCCGTACCGGCGACCAATATGATATTTCCCCAGGGCGAAAATTCGCCGGTATGGACAAAACATTTCATAGTCGGGGCGTATTTCCGAATCAGATCCGTATGTTTTACCTCTTCGCGATCGCAATCGTCAAAGATACTTAAAACCTTTTTATGCAGCGACGGGTTATTGGTCCGCAGATCTTTGGCAAAGATGATCTTTTCGGTGATCATTTCTTTATCGATAAGCTGCAGGATAAACTCAATGGTAGGCACATTTTTGGTGATTGCCAAATCAATACAGGGGACATCCCGGGGAACCGGGAAACCGGCATCGGTGACCATAATCATATGGCCGTGACGCAGTTCGGCGATTAATTTGGACAACTCGGCATGTAAGATTCCGCTTCTCTTCATATCATCCTCCTTGGCTCATTCTCCGCAGTCTTTTATAATGGCGATACCGTTACTGGTTCCTATCCGAGTCGCCCCGGCGTTGATCATTTTGACCGCGTCTTCGTAGGTCCTCACACCCCCGGATGCTTTAAGCCCCATGGCCGGAGGAATATGTTTCCGCATCAGGGCAACATCGCTTTCAGTGGCGCCGCCGCTTGAAAAACCCGTGGAGGTTTTGACATAATCGGCGCCCCCGGCTACCGCAAGTTGACAGGCCCTTTGTTTCTCGTCCTCGTCCAGCAGGCAGGTTTCGATGATCACCTTTAAAACATGGCCGTCACCGGCGCTTTTTACGGCGGCGATATCCTTTTGAACCGCCTCGAATTTACCGCTTTTAAGGAACCCCACATTGATCACCATGTCTATTTCATCGGCCCCATCCCGGACCGCCAAACGGGTCTCGGCCTGTTTGGCCTCGGTGGACATGGCCCCCAGGGGAAACCCAACCACGGAACATACCTTAACGGCACTCCCCGCAAGGAACTGTTTTACCGCCGCGACCCAGGTTGAATTGACGCATACCGACCAGAAATGGTGTTCCTTTGCTTCCAGACAGAGCTTTTTTATATCCCCTTCGACGGCATCTGGTCTAAGCAGGGTATGATCGATCATTGCCGCAAGTTGTTCTTTTTTCATAACATCCTCCTTTCCGGTACCGGCAAGAAACAAGGTTTGAACAAAAATACAAAACGCCGCGGGGAAAACCACACGGCGTCTTGTTTATCCAGTTTTATGTACCCGGGGATACCTCGCCGTCAGGGGAGAGGCATCCCCCGGCTTTTATGACCCGCGCAAGAATAAAATGCAGAGCATTTTATTCTAATTGCTTACGCAATAAAGAAACAATCTGACCATTCGGTCATGTTGTTTCTGCGCGGGTCCTTACTGATAAATCACCGCCTGTACTTCCTTGCTGTCGAGGTTGCGTTGATCGGCCCAGACATAACCGGAATCGATGATCTTCGGTACGGTTTCGCCTTTAACGGCGCGGTAGGCCATTTCGACCGCCTTATAACCGATAAGAACCGGGTTTTGCTGGATCGCGCCGTAGAGCACCCCGGAACGGACGGCGTCAAGCTGTACCTTGCCGGAATCAAAGCCGATACCCACAATCTTGCCCTTCATGTTAAGTTCAGTAATCGCGTTGGCAAGGCCGATGGCGGAACCTTCATTGGTGGCATAGTAACCCTTGAGGTCCGGATTGGCATTGATGACCGCTTTAACAATTTCCGTTGACCGCAGGGGATCGCCGCCGCCATATTGCACTTCCAGAAGCTGGATTCCGGGGTATTTTTCCTTGATCCGGTCTATAAAACCGTCCCGACGGAAGATACCGGTGGTATTGGTCTGGTCGTGGCAAATAATGGCGACTTTACCCTGACCGCCAAGGGCCTCTCCCATCTTGTCCGCTGCCGCGGCGGCGGCGGCCCTACTGTCGGTGGCGACAAAGGATACGGGATCATCGGAAGCAACAGTGGCATCAAAGGTAACCACCGGAATACCCCGCCGTTTTGCTTCGGCCACCAGGGGAGCATCCGCCTGGGCGTCAAGGGCGCCAAAACAGATGGCCGCGGGGTTTTTCCCCATCGCGGTTTGGAACATCTCCATCTGTTTGTCGATCATGGATTCGCTTTCGGGTCCCTCAAAGGTGATGGTAACCCCGAATTCCGCTGCCGCCTGATCGGCCCCTTGCTTTACATACTGCCAGAACTGATGCTGGAAGCCCTTGGAAACCATGGCGATATACATCTTCCCATCGCCGCCGCTCTGTGCGCCGCCCCTGGCAAATACGGTGCCGGAAAGGACCACCATAAGACAAAGGGCCACAAACATTAATTTTTTCATTGCCGTTCCTCCTGAACATTTATTTTTCTCAATAGCCAGCCGGCCATTGGATTACCCGTTTATGCTCCGGCTATTTTACCCTGCGCCGGACAATATCAAGATACACCGCCCCGATAACGATGAGGCCGGTTACCACCATCTGCCATTCCTGGGGCACCGAAAGGATCCGCAGACCGTTGGTCAGCACCGTAATAATAAAGGCCCCTATGATCGTTCCCAGGATGCTCCCCTCACCCCCCGAAAGGGAGGCGCCGCCGATTACCGCCGCGGCAATGGCATCCATCTCATACCCCACCCCCAAAGAGGGCTGGGCCGACGCGACCCGGCTCGCCATCACCACGCCACCAAGACCAAAAAAAGCGCCGCTCATGGAATAGATCGCTATCTTCCACCCATCGGTATTGATCCCCGAAAGCCGGGCGGACTCCTCATTGGAACCGATAGCAAAGGCATAACGGCCGATAACGGTTTTTGAAAGGATAAAGACGGCAATCAAGGCACTGGCAAAAAAGATAAGCACCCCCACGGGGATCCCCAAAACCATGGTGGTGGCTATCCGGGTGAATTCCGGCTTTTCGGCAAAGTATATGGGCCGGGCGCCGGAAACGATCAGGTTAAGCCCCTTGGTAACATTCATCATTCCCAGGGTCGCGATAAAAGGGGGAAGGTGGAGCTTGGTGATGCTTACCCCATTAACGAAGCCACAGAGTACCCCCGCCAAAATGCCCGCCAGAATACCTATGGCAATGGGCATACTGAGGTTGGAAATAACAAAGGCGGTGATCACCGATCCAAAGGTCATCACCGTACCCACCGACAGGTCTATGCCGCCGGTGATAATGATGAAGGTAATCCCCACCGCCAGGATGCCGTTGACCGCCGTCATCAACAGGATGGTAACGATATTACCGGGGGTCAAAAAACTGGCCGATGCGGCGGTGAAAATAATAATAAGTAAAATAAGACTCGAAAAAGCAAGCGCCGTCTGCGCCGCCTTGGAGTTAATCCGTTTTTTTGGTTGATCTGCCATTTTCCCTATCCTTTTGGCTCAACAAAACAGCCTCGTTGCGTAATGTCGCGTAATACATTATCTTTTCCTGGGTAATTCCTTCGGCGTTTTGTACCGCGGTTACCCGGCCTTCACACATCACCACGATCCGGTGGCTCATTCTGAGAATTTCCGGCAGCTCCGAGGACACCATGATAATGGATTTCCCCGCATCCGCCAGTTCGTTAAGGAGCTTATAAATTTCACTTTTAGCCCCCACGTCGATGCCCCGGGTGGGTTCGTCAAAAATCAGGATGTCACTGTCCCGAACCAGCCATTTCCCCACCACCACCTTCTGCTGATTACCGCCGGAAAGATTTTTTGCCAGTTGTTCGATACTGGGGGTCTTGGTATTAAGGCGATCCACATACTCCTGGGTTATTCTTTTGGATTTCGCTTCGTCAAGGATCCCCAGGACCTTTAAGAACTTAGAAAGGGAGGCCATAACCGTATTTACCTTGACGGACATCCCCAGGGCAAGGCCAAACCGCTTCCGATCCTCCGATAGATACCCGATCCCGTGGCGTACCGCATCCCGGGGCTTTTTTATCGTAACCTTTTTCCCTTTAACATAAATCTCCCCCGAATCCATGGGGTCCGCCCCAAAGATGAGCCGCATGGTTTCGGTTCTGCCCGCCCCCAAAAGGCCCGCAAACCCCAGGATCTCTCCCTGGTGGAGTTCAAAGGACACATCCCGCACCACCCGGCCCCGGTTAAGGTTTTTTACTTCCAGAACCACCTCGTTTTTAGAGGTGTCCCCATGGGGATGGTGGCTTTCATAAATCTCACGGCCCACCATTTGCGCGATTATTTGCTCAATGGCAATATCCTTCATGGGGGTGGTGGCGATATACCGGCCGTCCCGCATCACCGTAACCCTATCGCAGATCTGGTGCAGCTCATCCATCCGGTGGGAAATATACACCACCCCCTTGCCCTGACTCTTCAGGTTTTTGATAACCTTAAAGAGCTCCTCAATCTCCGACTCACTTAATGCCGAAGTCGGCTCATCCATGATGAGTACATCCAAATTGAAGGAGAGGGCTTTGGCAATCTCGATCATCTGCTGCTGAGCCACCGTAAGCCCCGCTACCTGGGTCCGGGGATCAAGGTTAAGATTGATCAGCTTAAAAAGCTCTTCGGATTTGCGGTTGATCTCCCTATCATCCACCAGGAAAGTAAGGCCCTTTTTCTGCTCCCGGCCGATAAAAATATTCTGCGCCGCCGTCAGGTGTTTCATCAGGTTGAGTTCCTGATGGATAATACTAATTCCCAGGGCCTGGGCTTGTTTGGTGTTATGAACCTCCACGGTTTCGCCCCGGATCTTAACCGTCCCTCCGTCCTTCGTATAAATACCGGCCAGGATCTTCATCAAAGTTGATTTTCCCGCCCCATTTTCCCCTACCAGACCGTGGATTTCCCCGGACAAGAGGTCAAAACGGCAATCACTCAGGGCATGAACCCCGGGGAAGTTCTTTTCGATCCCCTCCATCTGTACAAGAATATCGCCCATCCGCCCGTATGCCTCCTGATATGTAATTATGTCCTTACATATCGTTCTAATTTAAACTACTTAAACCTAATCTTAATATAGGTAAATCAAAAAAGCAAGGCATTTTTTTCTACTTCTCCACAATGTACAAATATTCCTTTACATGGATATCCCGTTTTTGCAAATTGCGGCTTCCCCGGAAGGTATTGTAGGGGGTTTCCAGAATCTCCACCCTGCCGATCCGGTGGAGGATAGCTTCCATCTCCTCCCGGCTTATGAAGCCGTCGGAATTAAAGGAGATGAGGAGGAACTTGGCCCGGATATGCTCCGCCAGGTCGGCCAGGGCCCGGGGGGCCGCCTGTTTCCGGTTATACACGGACCGGTTCCATTCCGGGGGGATCCCCGACACCGGGCTTATCCGGGAAGGACGCCGGTAATTGAGGATCAGGTTGAGCATAAAATAGTTTGAGCCGTAGGGGTGCTGGTTGTACGGGGGGTCCAGGTAGGCGGCATCCACCTCCGTTGTTTCCCGGACCAGCCGGTTTGCGTCTTCCCGGTAAATGCGGACCGGACAGACAAAGTTACTGAACACCGGAAAGGGCAGCTTTATATCCCCTGTGATGCGGTGGAGGGCCGTTTCCCCGGAACCGCCGAAACGGCCCTGTCCGGTCCGGCGGTCCTTGTAAAAGCCCTTAAAGACCCCCGCGGTATTGGCATGAACCGAAGCCTCCGACAAAAGGGGGGCCAGGAAAAAAGGGCGCAGGGGTTCCTCCAGTTCCTCAATATACTGCCGGGCCGTATCCAGGTACCGGGCATTCCGGGAAGTATAAAACACCCGCTCTCCCGTCCGGATCGCCGAATCTTCCCGGGGCGCGTAGAGTTCCGCGATAAACCCCTCCCGCAGGGGCTCCTCCCGCAGCCGGGCGAGGAGCCTGGCGTGGGTCTGCCGGAGGCTTTCCATATCCAGTTCCGGGACATTTGCCAGGTAACAGCGGTTGATCGTCTCCGAATAGGCCTCCAGGTCATTGACCAGGAGCAGCTCCCCGTGGGCCTTAAAAAACCGGGCCGCTGCCCCGGAACCGCTAAAAACATCAAAGAGGGAGAGCCGTTTCTTGTTGAGCCGGGCCTTGACCCGCTCCAGGGCGGTCCCGATAAAGGGGAGGAGACTCCGCTTGTTCCCGATATAGGTGATGAGCTGCCGGGTAAGGTAATTTTTGTTTTCCCGCAAGGGGGCATCCCCGGCCGCCGGATCCCCGGCGCACCGATTTATCTGTTCCGTCACGGCTCCCTCTATTTTCTATAAAAACTATAGCATCAGACCGTAAGAAAATGAAGCGGCGGCGGGAGAGAAGGTCCCCGCCGTAGCGGGCCGGGGTAAAGTATGCTACAGTGGCTTATGTCGCTTAACTGGAAGGAAATCAACCTTATCCTGGCGGAATTGGATTTGCCCGGCTTTCAAATCCAGCGGATCGTGCAGAGTACCTATGACGTAATAGCCCTGGAGCTTCACGGCAAGGGGAAAAGCAAGGTCCTGCTGATTGCCCTGACTCCGGGGGCGTGCCGGATCCATGAGACCTTTCGGGCCGTACCCAAAAGTGAACGGCCCCTGCGGTTTGCGGAATTCCTTAAATCCCGGATCGTCAACGGCTGGATCGAAGAGGCAGTCCAACTGGGGGATAACCGTATCGTCCGGATCCTGGTCCGGCAGGGGAAAAACCAGTACCGCATCTACCTGCGGCTCTGGTCCAACGCGGCCAATTTTGTGGTTACCTCCGGGGAGGAGGTGCTGGACGCCATGCGGCGGCTCCCCAAACGGGGGGAAGTAACCGGCGGCTGTTATGCGCCGGAGGAAAGCCTGGGGGAAACCGCCGGGGAAAAGCCGGAACGGGCCTATGAGATCCGGGAGATCCCCGGGGACCGCTCCTTTAATGAGAAAATTGACGCCTGGTACGCGGAACATGGGGGGGCCCTGTCCCTGGAAGCCCTGCGGGAACAGGTCCGCCGGAATTTTGAAAACAGCCTGGGGCGGCTCACCGCATCCCTGGAAAAACTCCGGGCCAAAGAGGCGGATTATCAGGCGGCGGACCAACTGAAAAACTACGGCGACCTTATCCTGGCAAACCTGGGGAGCATCCGTCCCGGAGACACCTGGCTGGAGACGGAAAACTTTTATGCCCCGGGAACCATCCGCTTACGGCTCGATCCCAGGAAAAGCCCCGCCGCCCAGGCGGAAACCTACTACGATCAATACCGGAAGGCGAAAAGCGGGCTCGCCGAAATACGGCTGGAGATACAGGAGGGTGAAAAGGAACAGGAGAAACTGGAAAAAACCCTGGCCCGGCTCCTGGCCGAAACCAATCCCCTGCAGCTGCAAAAACTCATCAGAACCAAGGGGCAAAAACCCGTGCCCAAGGGAGACCGCCAGCGGCCGGGCCTCTCCTTCCGTAACAAAGATTGGCTTATCATGGTAGGCCGGAGTGCGGCGGAGAACGACGCCCTCCTGAGAAAACACGTCAAGGGAAACGATCTTTGGCTCCATGTCCGGGATTACCCCGGCTCTTATGTGTTTATCAAACAGCGGTCGGGCAAATCCGTGCCCCTGGACATACTGCTGGATGCGGGAAATCTGGCGGTTTTTTATTCAAAGGGCCGTAACAATGGCGAAGCGGACCTGTTCTACACCCCGGTCAAATACCTCCGCCGGGTCAAAAACGGTCCCAAGGGCTTGGTTATCCCCACCCAGGAAAAAAATTTGCACATAAAAGTCGAGGAAAAACGCCTGCGGAGTTTGGAGCAATGCCGGCTAGAAAAATAATTTTCGCCCTTGCGTGCAGATCGGGAACAACCTATACTTTAATAATGGGGCAAAATTTGGTTTTCGCACGGGTAAAAAGCCGCTCCCCGGTCGTGGCGGGGCTGTTTTATCCCGAGGATAAGGAGGCGGTCGAAAGCCGGCTTTGTTCTTTTGGGTTAAAAAAGGGAACCGGGACCCATGCCCAGGCTATCGTCGTCCCCCACGGCGCCTGGGATTTATCGGGAAAGGTGGCGGCCGCGGGCTTTTCCGCGGTTTCGGGAGGGGAGAACCACCAAAGCGCGGATATCACCCGGGTGGTACTCATGGGGCCCATTCATGCGATGGACGAGGAGGGGGTTTTCTTTTCCGATTCTGTGTTTTTTAAAACCCCCCTGGGCAGGATTCCGGTGGATTTGAAACTGAGTGAGGAACTGGCCTCCTGCAGTACCTATTTTGAGATAAATGACATTCCCCACCTGAAGGAACATTCGGTGGAGGTGTTGCTGCCCTTTGTTAAGTTTTGTTTCCCCCAGGCCTCCATTGTCCCGATCCTCATTGGCGGCAGCAAGCCCTCCCTGCTCTCCGCCCTGGCCCGGGCTTTATGGATCGTCCTGGGACCTATCATGGACCATACGCTCCTCATCGTTTCTACGGGGCTCTCAAAAAATCAGGATGAAAAAACCGCCCTGGCCCAGGCAGAGGAATTTACCCGGTTGCTGCGGGAAAAAGACCAGAAAACGCTTGCCGCGGAACTTGTTGACCGGAATATCAGCGCCTGCGGGGGGGCGCTGGCGGCAACGGCCCTGCAAAGCGGCCTTTTGGACGACACCCAGGTTTCGGTGATGCCGGCCCAGCCGGTAGTGGCCCGGGGAGACGAGGGACAGATCGTTTATTACGGCGCCATCTCGTTTTGGGCGGCAAATCACGGGTACCTTGCAGCCCACCGGGTTTTCTGACTAACTCATGTTATGCAGGAAGAATAGGGTTAACCACGAACGACACGAACTTTTGCTTCGATAGTCCGGAATTTATACCTGAATTCTCTTTTTCCCTAATATGCGGTATAGTAGCCGTTAGGACCCGCGCGAGAATAAAATGCCATGCATTTTATTCTAATTGCTTATGCAATAAGGAAATAACATGACCAATCGGTCATGTTATTTCTG
>NZ_JAJQRC010000005.1:0-110905 GCF_046533115.1 Treponema sp. TIM-1 | reverse complement strand
CAAAAATAACTTGCCCAAAAGGGCAAGTTATTTCGTTATTGCGTAAGCAATTAGAATAAAATGCATCGCATTTTATTCTTGAACAGTTCCTAAGATCCCCGTTGGAGCAGGAGCGCCACGTCTTCTTTAAAATCGGCGCTGATCACCTGTTCCCGGAGGGTTTCGTCCTTGAGTACCGCCCCTATGGCGGCAAGGAACTGGATATGGGGACCGCTGGTTTTTTTGGGGGAGATCATCAGAATAAACAGGCGGGATTTTTCTCCGTCCAGGGATTCAAAATCGACCCCTTCTTTTTTTACCCCCACCGCCACGCAGATATCCGCCACCGCCTCGCTTTTGCCGTGGGGCAGGGCGATGCCGTGTTCCATGCCGGTGCTCATGGTCTTTTCCCGCTGCAGCACGTCCCGCAGCGCCTCGTCCCGGTTCAACAGCTTTCCCTGCCTATCCAGGAGATCCACCAGCTCCGTGATAATCTCCTCCTTGGTATTCCCCTTGAGGCCCAGGATGATGCCTTCGGGATCGATCAGGGAGAGGACCTCCTCCCGGCTCCGGCCTTCCAGGCTGGAGAGCTCCTGTTTCATTGCCCGGGGGTCCGACAAACGCTTTAGCTGTTGTATCGTATCATGCAGGCCCAGGATCACCTCGTACACCGCGGTTTTTACAAAGGGCATGTCCACCTGGCTTGTTTCGATGGTTAGGGCGCTTTCTTTTTTGGTGATGGAAAGGGCACTATCCCCCTTCCGGGCCTGGAAGAGTCCCTCGTCCATATTCATCATCTGGACATAAAAGCCCTCGGCCTTGAGGTCCTTAAGGAGGGTATCGAGCACCATATCGGCGATCTCAAGGGAGTGGAATTCCCAGGCCGCGGCAGCGGAATCGTCCCCCTTGACCGGTTTTTTGGTCCCGGAACCGGATTTTTTAAGGAAGACGCTCAGCAGGGGGGGCGCGGTCAGGGTGGTAATCAGGGTCATCAGGATGATCACCGCGAAAAGCTGATTGTCCAGGATCCCCGAGGCCAGGCCGATACCGGCAATGATCAGGGCCACCTCCCCCCGGGGGACCATCCCGGCCCCTATCCGCAGGGCCCCCCGCAGGTTAAAGCCCATGAGCAGGGCCGGGCCGCCGCAGCCGGCTATTTTGGCCAGGACCGCCCCGGCCGTATACAGGGCCCCAAAGATCAGCACCCGGAGGGAAAAAATTTCCTTCACATTGACCATCATCCCCATAACCGCGAAAAAAACAGGGACAAAAAACTCGTAAAGCCCCCGGATCCGCTCCTGAATAACCGCGGCAATATCGGTTTTTGACAGGGAAAGGCCGGAAATATAGGCGCCGATGATCATGGCCAGCCCCTGTTTTTCAAAAATTCCCGCCAGAATCAGGGCGATGCCCAGGGCAAGAATGGAAAAATCAAAGGTTTGTTTAAAAAATTTAAGGAAGGCGGCGATTTTTTTTGAAAAAACAAGGCCCAGGATGGTAAAACCCAGCCAGATACCAAAGGCCTTGCCGGCAATACCCAACACGCCGGAGGCATTCAGGGCGTCCGGGCCGCCCGGTCCCCCGGTAATCACCGCCACGATGCCCAAGACCACCGCCAGCATGATAATCCCCAGGACATCGTCGAACACCGCCGCGGCGAGGATGGTCACCCCTTCGGGGGAATCCATCCGCTTATGGTCCGAGAGGATCCGGGCGGTGATCCCCACCGAAGTAGCGGTGGAGAGGACCCCCAGAAAAAGACACCGGGGGTCCGTAAAGGAAGCGTGGAGCAGGGCCGCCCCGGTAAGGCCGCCTATGACAAAGGAAAGAATCACCCCCCCGATGCCGATGACCCCTCCCGCCAAAGAATACCGCAGGAAAAGCCCCAGATCCGTCTCCAGGCCGGAGGCAAAAAGCAGAATAATTGACGCCACCACGGCAAAGGCGTAGAGTTCGGCGCTGACCGCCAGGGGACCCGCTTCCAGTGGAAAAAAGCCCCGGGGAAACCCCGGCAGGGCCAGCCCTCCCAGGGCGT
This sequence comes from Treponema sp. TIM-1, assembly GCF_046533115.1. NCBI lineage: Bacteria > Pseudomonadati > Spirochaetota > Spirochaetia > Treponematales > Treponemataceae > Treponema > Treponema sp. TIM-1. The sequence goes on along the minus strand of NZ_JAJQRC010000005.1, from coordinate 108,891 downwards.
AGGGACCGACGATGACCCCCGAGAGCAATTCCCCCAATACCGGGGGAATCCCCAGCCCCTTTGCCAGCCTGCCGCAGATACGGACCACGAAGATGATAAAACCAAGCTGCAGAACCAATTCCGCCATCCGTTCACTCATATCCTTACCTATATATAGAATTTAAGAAATTTACCACGAAGGCGCAGGGCGAATAAGGAAGGAAGAAGAATTAAGAGAGGAGGGAGGAGTTAAAAGTGAGGAATGAGACCAACCTCTTCACTTTTCATTCCTCACTCCTAATTCCTCTCTCTCTCTCTTCTGCGCCTTTGTGGTCATCCTCTTTTATGGCCCAATCGGCTGGCTTACCGGTAGGGGAAAAAGGCTATTTGGACCAGCTCCGCTCTTTTTTCGGCGGCCGGTGTCGCCGGGTCATGGGGCGTATGGAAATCTTCATTCAAAAGATACTCAACCCGAAAAGCCTCTTCGATCCGGTCCCGGGAGTCCAGAATTCGGGAAATATAATCCAGGGTCCGTTTGGGGGTATTGTTGGATTTGACCTTGGTTGCCCCGGCATTGTACATGGCCAGGGCCGCAAGCTCCGAGCCCGCCGTGTCCAGGCACCAACGCAGATGGGCCATGCCCTGTTGGGTATTGGTCTCGGGGTTAAAAAAGTCCGCTTCCTTGAGCTGGGGGAACGACCGGTTGTTAAGCTGAAACAGACCGCGGTCAATGCTGCCGTTTACGTTTTTCCGGTTGATCGCCCGTACCGTAAACTGACTTTCTTCCTTACATAAGGCAAAAGCCAGGGCAGGGGAAACATTGTATGCCTCCGCCTGGGCAAGGATAATCGAAGCCAATAGCCGGGAATCGGCGATCAAACTGAAAAAAGCGATCACCTCATCCCTAAAATTGGGGTCCCGGTAGGTTTCAAGGATGATGTCCCGCCGTTTTCCCGACTCAAAGATGGAAGAATTTGCCATATCCAAAGCCAGCCATGCCGGAATTTCCACCGAACTAACCGGCTCGATCACATCCGGCTCCGGAGGAGCGGGGGTATAGGCAAAAACGATAGAAGTGGTTACCACGACGGATAATATTATTGACACCACCCCTATATAAAAAAACGCTTTCCACTTTAAATACAAAATTATAAACACCTCATTCTTTTTTTAGCGGCTCATCCGCCGCCGGCATATTTTACCCATTAAGCCAATTTTAAGTTTCGGTTAGTTTTTATCCTAACTTTAAAAAAAGCGGATCGAACCGACCGCTTTTCCCTTACTATTATATCACATTTAAGGCAAAAAAACAACATTTTTAACACGATTTTTTGAAAATTTTGTCAAAAAACAGTACAATTTAGTAAAATATGGTACTATTTTCATATTTATTCAATCTGTTCGATGGTTCTGACCCGGATGATCCCCTCCACCTTTTCAAGCTGTTCCCGGACGCCGGGAGGGAGCCGCTGCTCCGTATCGATGATATTATAGGCGTATTCGTCCCGGTGGTGGTTGATCAGATCCGTGATATTGATCCCCGCCCCGGCGAGGATGGTGGTTATCTGGCCGACCATGTTGGGGATGTTGCGGTTTACCACTAACAGCCGGCAGGGAGCCCGCTGTTCCAGACGGCACCGGGGAAAATTCACCGAATTTTTGATATTCCCGGATTCAAGAAATTCCATAAGCTGATGTACCGCCATAGCCGCGCAGTTATCCTCCGCTTCCGGGGTGGAAGCCCCCAGATGGGGGATACAGATGGTCCGGGGACAGGCCAATAGTTCCGCGGTGGGAAAATCCGTCACATAGACCCCCAGTTTTTCCGAAACCAGGGCCTCGATGATCTCCGCTTCGTTTACCAGCCCTCCCCGGGCAAGGTTAATGATCCGGGCGCCCTTTTTCATGATCCGGAACTTTTCCGCGTCCAAAAGCCCCTTGGTGGTATCCGAGAGGGGCACATGGAGGGTAACATAATCGGCCCGGGCCAGGAGCCCCTCCAGGGTTTCCGCCCGTTCAATATGGCGGGAGAGGTTCCAGGCCGCTTCCACCGATATATAGGGGTCGTAGCCGATAACCTTCATCCCCAGGGCCGCGGCGTCGTTGGCCACCATCACCCCCACTGCCCCCAGACCGATCACGCCGATGGTCTTCCCCCGGATTTCCGGCCCCGTAAACCGGCCCTTCCCCTTTTCCACCAGTTCCGGTACCTCGTCGGCCTTTTCCTTGAGGGATCTCACCCAGGCGATCCCCTCCAGGATGGTCCGGGATGCGAGGAGCAGGGCGGCGATGGTCAATTCCTTAACCGCGTTGGCATTCCCCCCGGGGGTGTTAAAGACCACCACCCCCCGCTCACTGCACTGGGCGACGGGGATATTGTTGACCCCCGCGCCTGCCCGGGCGATTGCCTTAAGGGTCTGGGGGAATTCTATGCCGTGAAGGCTGTCGCTCCTCACCAGGATGGCGTCGGGGTTTGGCAGATCGCTGGCCACCTCGTAGAGATCCCGGGGGAAAAGGTCAAGGCCGTCGGAGGATATCTTATTTATCGTGCGTATGCGGAACATCTATTTTTTTCCTTCTTTTTTCTCAAATTTCTCTATAAAGGCGATCAGCGCCCGGACCCCTTCCCGGGGCATGGCGTTGTAGATACTGGCCCGCATCCCCCCCACCAGGCGGTGTCCGGCCAGGTTCACCAGGCCCTCGGCGGCGGCTTCCCTGACAAAGCGGGTCTCCAGGTCCTTCCGGTTCTCCGGATCGGTTCCCGAGACGATAAAGGGGATGTTCATCAGACTGCGGAAGGGTTTTTCCACCGGCGACCGGAAGATCCGCGAACTTTCCAGATACGAGTAGAGGAGTTCCGCCTTTTTCCGGTTCACTTCACCGATGGCCGCCACCCCTCCCAGCCCCTTAAGCCATTCCAGAACCAGGCCCATGATGTAGATCCCGTAACAGGGGGGGGTATTGTACATGGACCCTTCCCCGGCGGAAATGTCGTACCGGAGCAGGGCCGGGGTCCAGGACGGGGCCCGGCCGATGAGATCCTCCCGGATAATCACCACGGTGGTCCCCGCCGGCCCCAGGTTTTTCTGCGCCCCCGCATAGAGGATGCCGAATTTGGACACCTCCAGGGGTTCCGAGAGGATACAACTGGAAATATCCGCAGCCAGGGGCACCGGGCCGGTCTCGGGCAATTTGTCCCATTTGGTGCCCACGATGGTATTGTTCAGGGTGATGTGGTAAAAGGCGTCCCCCGGATCCGGCGCCGGCGCCGGGGGGATATAGGTATAATCCCGGTCTTTTGAGGAGGCAAGCACCGCTACATCGGCGTATTTCGCCCCCTCCTCGGCGGCCTTTTTTGCCCAAATGCCGGTTTCCACATAGGAAGCCCGTTTTTTCGGGGAACCCGCCTCCCTTGCGGCCAGGTTGAGGGGGATCATGGAAAATTGCAGCGACGCCCCCCCCTGGAGGAAAAGCACCCGGTAATTGGAGGGAATCCCCATCAATTCCCGGAGCAGGGCCTCGGTTTTTTCGATAATGGGCTTAAAATCCCCGGATCGATGGCTCATCTCCATCACCGATTGGCCGGTCCCGTTGGCGTCGGTCATTTCCGCCGCGGCCCGTTCCAGCACCGGCAGCGGCAGGGTCGAAGGCCCGGAAGAAAAATTATATACCCGCAAACCACACCTCCTTACGGTTTCCCCGCCCCCAACCGGCTTTAGGGGAAGCCTCCTTTTCACAAGCTTTCATTCGCAATCCCCTTTGGTTGTGAAATATTTCACACCATAACAAAATTATGATAAAATAAATGAGATTTTGTGTCAAGATCGGGCATTGCCTCATAATTAGATTTTATTTTTAGGCATCACGGGTTCCACTTGACACCGGAGGTTCTTCACGTACCTATACTGTTCCTCTTGCTGATTTTGGGGGGCGGTAGTAAACTAAAAACAGTAGTTTTTTATCGAGGATATACATGCAATTCAGGTCTACCCAGTCAGATGATAGGTTGGTTTCTTTTAAGGATGCGGTACTCCGCTGCCTGCCTGCCGGGGAAGGGCTTTATGTCCCGGCATCGGTGACGGATATGCGGCAGTTTTTTCTCTATATGGATCTCGATATCAGTTATCCGGAGCTGGTGGCGGCGGTGACCCCCGGCCTGCTCCAGGGTGAGTTAAACCCCTTTTCCGCCTCCCGGGTGGCGGAAAGCGCCTTTGATTTTGAACCGGAACTCAAACAGTTGGATGACGATTTATCGGTATTAACCCTTTATAACGGGCCTACCGGGGTTTTTAAGGATTTTGGGATTGCCTTTTTGGCGGCGGTTATGGAAGAACTCATTAAAAACAAGGGCTTTGCCATGACCCTCTCCGCCGCCAAGGGGGATACCGGCGTCAGTATCGCCCATGCCTTTTATAAGCGCCAGGGGATTATTGCGGTAATCCTCTACCCATCGGGGCCGATCCGGGGCCTGGACCCCGCGTTTTTTATCCAAAATGGGGGGAACATTATCCCGATTCAGATACGGGGGACCTTTGACGACTGCCAGCGCCTGGTGGCGGAGGCCATTCATGACCGGCCCTTTGCGGACCGGTACGGGATAACCAGCGCCAACGCGATAAATGTGGGCCGTTTATTACCCCAGGCATTTTACTATCTCTATGCCTTTATAAAGGTCAAACAGCACATAAAGGAAGATCTGATCTTCAGCGTACCCTGCGGTAATTTTGGCAATTTGATTGCCGGACTTTACGCATGGAAATTCGGGCTCCCCCTCAGCGGCTTTATCGCCGCCATGAACGCCAATAATGCCTTTGGCGATTTTTTCCGGGGGAAGGAGTATAGGCCTCACCCCCTGATCACCACCAATTCCCCCGCCCTGGACGTAAGCCAGCCCTCAAATTATAAAAGACTGGTGGCTTTTTATCAGGAAGCGCCGGCGGTGATGCGGAACATGGTGTACCCCGAAACCGTGGACGATCAGGCGACCTTAATTGCCCTGGAAAAAGCCTGGAAGCAGCACCATCTGATCCTCGATTCCCACAGTGCGGTAGCCTATGCCGCCGCGGAACGGTACGCCAAAGGCGGGGGGGATTTTTACGGCCATGTGGTGGTCCTTGCCACGGGTCATCCGGCCAAGCAGGCCGATATGATTGCGGAGATTCTGGGCGCAGAGCTTGAAATTCCGGAGAAGCTCAGGAAGCTCCAGCATAAAACCGACCCGGTGGCCCTTATTGACCCCCAACTTGACGCGCTGCAGGGCGCCATCGCGAGCTGTGTCTAAGCCCCCCCGGGATCGGCCCGTGCGCGAGGACTCCGTAACGGCTAAAACAAAAAAAAACCGTAACCAAGCGGAGGAAAACCGGTTACGGCCAGGCGAAATTACCTTATTGACGAGCCATTCCCAAAATTCACGTTCATTTTGAAACCAGCTCTTTGACTTTTTATGTTAAACCATCCAAGCCCCAAGAGGTTACAAATATTGATCCCTTTATTACTTTGTGGTATACCATGTTATGCATATTATCAAAAATCGAGTGGTCAGTATCGGTTACACCCTCAGGGACGCGGAAAATCAGTTTATCGAGACTTCTTCCAACTTTGAACCCTTGGTTTATCTTCATGGACATGAGAATATTATTCCCGGCCTGGAGAAAGCCCTGGAGGGAAAAACCGAAGGGGATGCTTTTACCGTGACCATAAGCGCCGCCGACGCCTATGGGGAACGGGATGAAAATTTGGTCATCCAGGTTCCCCTGGAAAATTTTGAAGGGGCCGGGACCGTAAAAGCGGGGATGCAGTTTGAGGCCGATACCCCCGAGGGTTCCCAAATGGTAACGGTTACGCAGGTGGAAGGCAGTACGGTCACGGTGGATGCCAATCACCCCATGGCGGGCATGGATCTGACCTTTGATATTACGGTGGTTTCCGTCCGGGAAGCCAGCCCCGAGGAGATATCCCACGGTCATCCCCACCACCCGCATCATGCCCATGGACGCCATCATCATTGTGACGGCTGCGGCGGCTGCGGTTAACCATGCCCCCCCGGAAGCCGGTTTTTTGGGGCGCCGCTATTAAAGTTTTCGATGTGCTGGTTATCGTCCTTGCCCTGGCGATTTCGGTCTTTTCCGCTGTTTTGGTGTATGCCGGGCCGGGCCGGCAAAGGGAGCTGGTCATCCGGGGCCCCGGCGGAAGCTGGGTATTCCCCCTGGACGCGGAAGAAATTGTCTCCGTGGCGGGCCCCCTGGGGGCCACGACGGTGGAATTGCGGGGCGGCCGGGCCCGGGTGCTCTCTTCCCCCTGTACCAACCAGCTTTGTGTCGCGGCGGGGACCATCCACGGCCACGGGCAATGGATAGCGTGTCTGCCGAATAAGGTGTTGATCCGGGTGGAAGCCAAAGATGCGGGCGAGGAACTTGACGGTACGGTCTGGTAGGCCGGACGGTGTCAGGGGCTCCGGAGATCCTGCCACGACGGCCCTGTTGGGGGCCTGCTGCTTCTTTTTAGCTGCCCTGGAGTATATGATCCCCAAACCCCTTCCCTTTATGCGGATAGGGCTTGCCAATATGCCCCTGATAGCGGCCCTGGATATCCTTTCCGTTAAAAATTTCGCCCTGCTGGTCTTTATCAAGATCCTGGGGCAGGGGCTTATCACCGGGTCCCTTTTTTCCTATGTTTTTTTGTTCTCCCTGGCCGGGACCCTTGCCTCCGGCGCCGTGATGTACCTGCTGCGCCGTTGCCTGGGATCGGGCCGCATCGGCTTTGTCGGGGTCAGTACCGCCGGAGCCCTCCTTTCCAACGGCGTCCAACTGGTCCTGGCCAGGCTTTTTATCTTTGGGGAAGGGGTGCAATTTATTGCCCCCCCCTTTCTGGGGCTGGGGGTCCTGACCGGTATTGTGCTGGGGCTTTTCTGTGAAATTTTTACCGCCCGATCCCGCTGGTACCGGACCTGCCGCGCTCTGCCCTTGGGGGATGGGGCACATGCCCTCCCCCCCCCGGACCTGTCTGACCGGGCAACGCCCCTCCGGGGGAATTCCGGCAAAAAAACGGGAATCCCGGGGCGGGACCTCCTTTTTGCGGGGTTTATCATGATGGGGGCCTTTCTTTTTAATCCCTCCACCCTTACCCGGGGAGTGCAGTTTTTGCTCTTTGGCATCTATGCCCGGCTGACCGGGAAAAAAATCGCCCCCCTCTTCACCCTTTTTATCATGGCGGCTATTGTTTTTTGCAATCTGCTGGTCCCCTACGGCAGGGTTTTAGCGGAATTCGGCCCCCTCCGCCTTACCCAGGGCAGCCTCCTTTCGGGACTGCACAAGGCAATTACCCTGGAGGGGCTCTTCTTCTTATCCAAGGCTGCCATAGGATCGGACCTGCGCTTTCCCGGACGGTTTGGGTTTTTTATCGGTGAATCCTTCCGGCTTTTCGATCGGCTCATCGAACAAAAGGGCCGTATTACCCGGAAACATTTTATCGAAGGGATTGACGCGCTGCTGGTGGAATTAAGCGCCGAAGAAGCCTCCGCGGCCCCTGGCAGGACAACCCCCGGAAGCCCGGCAGCAGCAGGGGAACCGAAAAGGACCGTACCGGGGATGCTGCTCCTGGCCGGCGGGGTATTACTCACCCTGGGCTTAACCCTGCTCGGTCTGACCGGTTCCGCCTTAGTACCTCATAGTATGCAGGCAGAATAGGATTAACCACGAACTACACGAACCTCACGAAATTTTCATTTGAAAGCTATAATTTGTTCGTGTTATTTATGCTATTTATGGTAAAATCTCTTTGAATATAGTGGGTTGTTTATTATAACCATCGTATCAGTGCCTTGATTAGGCTAAGAATATTGATAAAATCACGAACTAACAAAAACTATCACGAACTTTCATTTGAAAGTCATATTTTGTTCGTGTCGTTTGTGTGGTTCGTGGTTAAATTTCATTTCTACTTGACCGGACCCGCTCCAGTCCCTGGGATGCTTCCGGGTAATTGGGGTTGATCCGCAGGGCCTGTTCGTAGGCCTGTATTGCCGGGACATAATCGCCCGCCGCTTCACGAACCGCCCCAAGCCGGTACCACCAGAGGGATATATGGGGAGCTAATTGCAGGGCGGTGGTATAGGCGATATCGGCATGGCGGAATCTTCCCTGGAGCCTGAATATTTCTCCGATAAAAAAATAGGCCATGGGGGCCTGCTCCCCCCGGGGCAGAAAATTCACATAACGCTGCATAAAATTAAGGGACCGGGGGTAATCGTTGAGATAAAAATAGGCCTCGCCCATGGTTTCTATGATACGGTAATCATTGGCATTGATCTGAAGGGCCCGTTCCCCCCAACTGATAACTTCGGCAAATTTCCGCTGACGCCGTAAGGTCCAGGTAAGCGCCGCATAGGTATCCATGGTCGCCGCATTTCGGGAGATTTCATCCATGCATATCCGTACCGCTTCGGCATAATACCGATCCGCCTCTTCCATACGGCTCTCGGCCTCCAGATCCCGGCCGATACGGTAATTTTGCAGAGCCTCCTGCGGCATCCCGGCGGGGGCTGTCTGGGAAAATACGGAAAAACAGGTAAAAATAAAAAGAAGCGTAATCGCAAATCGGTAAAACCGCATATAATAACTATGTAACGGAAAAGGATTTTTTTCAATCAGGCAGAGCCGGAATGCAGTATAAAATGACCACAAAGGCGCAAGGTAGACCGCTACACGGTCAATTAAATGAGAAAAAGGGAGAGGAGTTAGGAGTTAGAAATGAGGAGTGGTTCGTTCTTCCTTCCTTCCTTCCTTCCTTAAATCTTCTTTCTTACTTCTTCGCCTTCTGCGCCTTCGTGGTGAATTTCTTACTATTATTCGTGTGGTTCGTGGTTTTTTTCTGTCCATTGCCGGCCGGTAAAAAAAGAAGCCGTTCCGGTTAAAACCGGAACGGCGCCTTCCCGGTACGTCCCTGTGGTAATTTTGGCGCCGGAACCGCTGGTGCCGCAAAAAATTAGGCTTTTTTGCGGTTCTCAGGCTGCCATTAAAACTACTGCAGAAGTTGGAGAACGGTTTGTCCCCGTTGGTTTGCCTGAGCCAACATCGCGGTTCCAGCCTGGTTGAGGATCTGGTTCTTGGTAAAAGAGACCATCTCGTTCGCCATGTTGGTATCCCGGATGCGGGATTCGGAGGCTTGCAGATTTTCGGCTCCAATGTCGAGGCCGCGGACCGCGTGCTCCAAGCGGTTTTGGTAGGCGCCAAGATCAGCCCGTTGTTTGCTGATCCTCTTGAGCGCTTCGTCGAGGGTTCCAATGGCACGGTTGGCACTATCCGGTTCGGACAGTGAAAGAATACTCTCGTCACCCACGTTACGGACCCCGAGGCCCTTGGCGGTCATGGTGCCGATAAACACCTGTTCCCGCTGATCCATGTTGGCGCCGATATGGAACCACATAGAGGCGGTAACCACGTTTTCGCCGATTTGGCGACCGAACCGTCCGGTCAGCATATTCATCCCGTTGAACTGGGCGTGGGAGGCAATCCGGTCAACTTCGTCAATTAAGGCGGAGACTTCGACCTGGATATACATCCGGTCTTCGGCGGTATAAATACCGTTCGAAGACTGTACCGCCAATTCGCGGATACGCTGCATGATGTCCTGGGTTTCCTGAAGATAGCCTTCCGTGGTTTGAATGAATGAAATACCATTCTGGGCATTAAAAGATGCCATGTTCAAACCCCGAATTTGGCTCCGCATCTTTTCGGAAACAGCGAGCCCGGAAGCATCATCACCGGCGCGGTTGATACGCAAGCCACTCGACAGTTTCTCCATGTTTTTGTCCAGAAAAGTCTGGGTGACCTTGAGGGACCTGTCGGCAAACATCGCGCTGAGGTTGTGATTAATGATCATATACACTCCTTTGGCTTTTTCGGCGCCCAGCTATCCCCAGACACTGGTCTGATGATAGTAACCATCCCCTGACGGTTTGGGACGCCGCGGCATCCTTGCCGTGATAAAACCGCAAGCGGTTTTATCTTGTAGTTTTCCTCTCGGAAAACTACAGAAAAATAATGTGCCATGGAGTTTTTCCCCTGGAAAAACTCCGAACCCTCAACCCACCCGTTCCGGAAGGGTGAGGGGGAACCAAAGGTTCCGCTCTGAACCGGTAAACACGGAGGCCCAACGGGCACGGGTATTATCCGAGTTCATTATTAGTATCGGTTTTTCTAAAAAACGCTTTAGAGAAATTTGCATAATTTTAAAATTCAGCCGGTATTGGAATTTAACCGCATTAAGAATTTAACCACAAAGGCACAATATTAAGAAATTTACCGGATTAAGAATTTTACCACAAAGGCGCAGAAGGCGAAGAAGAATTAAAAGGGAAAAATGAAGAATGAAGCGTGAGGAAGAATAGTACATTCTTCACTTTTCATTATTCATTCTTAATTTCCTTATTCGCCTTCTGCGCCTTTGTGGTGAATTTCTTACTATTTTATTCACTCCGAGGCCAGGCCGAGGGCGGCTTCCAGTTGGGCCCGCGGATCGCCCCGGCCGGTGAGGGTTTTGACGGCGGCGATAAAGTGGGGCAGGTCCCGGCCGGAACGGTCGTAGAGATCCTCCAGATAGCTGCCCCCGGCATAGTAGAGGCGGTAGAGTTCAAGGTAGGCGTTGTTCACCGGTAATTTGGAGAAACCCCGGTAGTTTTCGCTGCGGAAAAGGGTTTCGTACTTTTCATCAAACCGGGCTTGGGCGGCTTTGATTATTTCTTCTTTTTTTTGCAGTTTTTCATCCCGGCGGGCGTTGCTGCGGTAGAGGACCTCCAATTCGGCGATCAGTTCCTGGATAAAGGCGATAAACACGGCGCTATCCGCCTCCGAGTCGATCATGGCCCGGTATTCCGCAGAATCAAGGCCAAAGGTCCGTTCCATGTAGAGCCGGGAGCCTTCGCTGCCCACAAATTCCGCCAATTCCTCGTTAAACTGGACCTGGCCCTTGAGGAATACGGTGGCGTGGAGGGTTTCGTGGATAAGCAGGTCCGCAAGCCGGTTGACGGGATACCGGCGCATATAGGAATACAGGGGGTCCTTGAACCAGCCCAGGGTACTAAAGGCATCTACCCCCCGGATCCACACATCCAGGCCCTTTTTCTGTAATTTTTCCCGCTCCCTGCGGGCATCATCGGGGTTAAAAAACCCCTTATAGGGGACCTTTCCGACCACAGGGAACCACCACTCATGGCGGGAAAAGGAATCCTGCGCCGAGGCGGAAACCACCGCGGCAAGGTAGTCCTGGTCTATCGCCACATAGCGGGTATAATTGGCGGTATGCCGGAGCCCGAGTTCCTCCTGGGCAAAGCGGCGTATATCCCGGACCCGTTCCACAAAAACGCGGTTTTCCTCGGGGTCCCCGGTTTTCTCTGGGGGAAGGTCCAAAAGCGCTTTCAGGGGTATGGCCCGGTTCAGGTAACCCAGCATGGAAGCCCCCTGTTTTAGGGTATAACAGCCGGAAAAAAGGGTCGAAACCCCCAAAAGCACCAGAGCCGCGGCCAACGTGGGGATACCGGTATATAAAAAAACGGGCGGGAACTTCATTTTCGTATTTCATATAATATAACACAGGCATAACCATGTGGCAAGAAAGCGGACCGAGAATAGTGATTGACCGGACAAAAAACACTGTATAATATATATAAGTGGTATATACATGCCTAGGTAATTATCCCTTCACCTATAACTTGGAAACAGAAAATGAACAAAGTTTTTGAAGAAGTCCTGAGAGAATCTCGTTTGAGTGAAATGTCAAAAGAAGAACGCCGGGATGTGATGAAAGCAATGTCTGATAATTTTGATGCCCAAGACGAGCCCAAAGTAGGTATTTTTTGGTATGATAAGGAAACTGATGAATTGTTTGGCGTAAGCAAGGTTAACGCTGATGATTTACAGTTTAATAGTAATGGGATTAAGACCATAAGCGCTTTGCATCAGTCATGGTGGCAAAAGCAAAAAAACAGGGCAATTTCAAAGGGGAAAGCGCCGGGGATCTTCGCGAAGGACTACACGTTGATTCCACGGGGAAGAATCTTTCAACAGAAAGATGGGTCTTTTCAGCTTATGTGCGGAAGCTGGATAAACGAATCCGTTATAGAGCTTGTAAAAGACGAATTTGATCTTAATAATGTTGAATTTGAGGTGAAAATAGACCCCCATTGGGAAATTGGTCATGGCTGGAGCGAGGAATATGAATTGTAGTCCCATGTAAAAAATCTACGTCTATGAGCGAAAAGCGAAGTCGTGAGGCAGGCTAACACGGTGTTACCGGCTCCCTGACCGGCGGCAGCGGCTGCAGCCCAGGACGTGGACGTGAGAACGGCCGGGTTTGTCAAAAAGCCGGGCAAAAAGGATCTCCTCCCGGTTGATTACGCTCCCGCAAACCGGACAGACCCGGGGCCGATCCCCTTCAAGGCAATAAATACAGCCGCTGATATGCATCATCCGGTCCTTTCCCCCCACGGCGGGGAAAGCCGTGGATTTTACCCGTTCTCCCGGGGGCAGCCGGGCGGAACAAACCGGACAGGTCCGGGAAGCGTCCTCGGAAGACCCGGAGAATGTTCCCGAAGGAAAGGCCCTTTTCCGGTTTTGCCGGTTCCCGGAGATATACGAGCCGTTTTTCTGTCCGGCCCGGGATCCCGTTCCAAAGAAAAGGTTATAGCCAAACCAGAGGAGGAAGACGCCGATAATCACCAGAGCAAATAGTTGAAACCACCCATTCATACTACTTTCTAATATCGGATACTTGGCGGGAACTATAGGGAAAGTTATACTAGTTTTGTGTCAAATTTGTATATTATCGGGACCCCCATCGGGAATCTGGGGGATTTAAGCTTTCGGGCGGTGGAAATTCTTAAAACCGTGGACGCGGTGGCCTGCGAGGACACCCGCCGGACCCTTAAACTGTTAAGCCATTTTGGGATCCGGGTCAAACTTATCTCCTGCCGGGCCCACAACGAAGGATTTGCCGCGGAAAAGGTCATTGCCATCCTCAACCGGGGGGGGGCGGTGGCCTATGCCAGTGACGCCGGTACCCCGGCGCTGAGCGATCCCGGGGCGGTACTGGTCCGGTTCGCGGTGGAAGCGGGACACGAGGCCATCCCCATTCCGGGACCCTCCGCCTTTGCTTCCCTGGTAAGCGTCGCCGGGCGGGGGGATAAAAGCGTCCTTTTTGAAGGATTTCTCTCCCCCAAGGCGGGCCGCCGCCGCTCCCGGCTGCGGGAACTGCTCGCCCGGGAATCCGCCTTTGTTCTGTATGAGTCCCCCTTCCGCATCCTCAAGCTTTTGGAGGATCTGGCCGAATTTGATAATGAGCGGTATGTTTGTGTAGGAAGGGAAATGACCAAGGTGCATGAGGAATATTTGCGGGGGTCCGCCGGTGAAATACGGGCAAATTTAGCGAAAAAAACTGAACAATTAGGGGAATTTTCCGTGTTTGTATCTGGCAAGAAAGGCAATTAACTGCTAAACTTATGATAGTAGAATGCCGATAATTAGGGTAGGAAGGATATGAGTATGACGATCGACAGGATAGGCTCCATAGATCCCGTTCCGCCTGGTAAAAAACCCGGACGGAATAGTCAAGTTAGCCCAAATGAAAAAACCGATTCCATAACTCTTTCTCAGGAAGCGGTAGAAAAGGGCGGCTTGTACCATGCGATAGAATTGATTGCTTCCGCACCGGATGTGCGCCTGGAGCGTATTGAGGAGTTGAAACAGAAGATCAATGATCCGTCCTATTTGAATGATACCCTTATTAAGGCTACGGCGGATAAGATCATGGATGCCTTTGGCTTATAGGATAGTTATGAAGGATATACGGGCGGAACCCTCGGGTTCCGCTTTTTTGTTTTTGTGAGGTTGTTTCCCAGGATACATCAATCCACCGGTACAGAGGAATTTGCCGGGGGCCGGACCGGGGGCATACCCCACCCCGTTTCAGATTGACGACAAGTTCATCGGGATCTACGCCTTTTTTGTACTTAACTAAACCGTTACCGGCTTAGCCGTTTGAACCGTTTTGTAGGTCGCAATAATGAAACAGGGTGGGGTATGCCCCCGGTCCGGCCCCAGCCGCCGTTTCGCCCGTACCGGTAATGTTCTTAGGGCGTATCCCGGACAAAAGCAAAAAAATGCCTTGAGCAGGGGGAAGAGCGGGTCCTCCGGCGTCAAATGGACCGTTTGACGCCGTGTTCCGGGTATAAATCGACGGTTTTACCGGTTCCGCTGATAACCTGGTAAATGTCCCTCTGGAAACACCGTACAACGATTTTAAAAGGAGCGTGATCAATATGATAGCCCTTAGTAAATTGGAAAAACTGCCCCGGACCCTTAGACTCCGTAAGGCCGCAAAGTTGATCGAAGCGGCTGAATACCGTCTTGGGGGAGAGGGGGAGGGCTTTGTGCCGGAGGGGGGCTATTGGGCGGAGCTGCTGGGGATGCTCCGGGGGGATCCCCTGTTTTCCCCGGCGGAGATTGCGGCCCTCCGGGATGCGGAAGCCCTGCTGCGGGGCCTTTCTCCCGGCGGGCCCTTGCCGGAGGCAGTTGCCCAGGGCCCGATCCGGCGGGCCCTCAATACGGTCCGGTATATACTCCTCGCCAAAACCGGCTGTTTCCCGGCCGATTGGGACCTGCTTGACAGCGAGGGCCGGCTGGACCCGCAAAAACGCCGGAGTTTTCCGGGGGTGGGGCTTTACCTGGAAGATATCCGCGCCCCCTTTAACGTGGGGGCCATCTTCCGCACCGCCGAGTCCTTTGGCGTGGAGAAAATCTATCTCTCCCCCCTCTGCGCGGATCCCCTCCACCCCCGCGCGGCGCGGACCGCCATGGGCTGCGTGGAGATCCTGCCCTGGGAACGGCTTGCCGGGGGGCTGGACTCAGGTCCGGCGGGTCCTTTTTTCGCCCTGGAAACCGGGGGCCGGGGGCTCAAAAACTTCCCCTTCCCTCCCCGGGGGACCATGATCGTGGGTTCCGAAGAATTGGGGGTAAGCCCCCCTGCCCTGGCCCGGGCGGATTCCTCCCTGGGACGCCTCTCTATCCCCACCTATGGGGCCAAGGGTTCCCTCAATGTATCGGTGGCCTTTGGGATCGCCATGCAGGCCTGGGCAGCGGCCTTGGCGGAAGGGGAATAACCACGAACGACACGAACACCACGAACAAGGAGGAAAAACAGTACCTGGTACCATGGGCCTTAAGAGATTTTAACCACAAAGGCGAAGAAGGCGAATAAGGAAAAGAGAAGAATTAAGAGTGAGAAGAAGTTAGGAATGAGGAGTGGTTCGTTCTTCCTCTCTCCTAACTCCTCTCTTAACTCTTCTCCCTCCTTTCTCCCCTCTTCGTTCGTGTGGTTCGTGGTCATTTTGAATCCGTTCGTGTGGTTCGTGTCATTCGTGGTTAACCTCTTCTCTCTTAATTCTTCTTCCTTCCTTCTTCGCCTTCGTGGTCTAACCGGTGCCAGGCACGAAATCGCTTCATTGACCGCCGGCCCCAGGAATGGTAGACTATAACGAGACAGCGTAAAAATTGAGTGCGGAGTTTATCTTTGTTTCTGAAAAATCTTGAAATACTTGGTTTCAAATCCTTTGCCGACAAGACCCGGGTCGAATTTGCCGACGGGATTACCGCGCTTTTGGGGCCCAACGGCTGCGGTAAGTCCAATGTGGTGGACGCGGTAAAGTGGGTGCTGGGGGAACAGGCCTCCCGGGCGATGCGGGCGGAAAAGATGGAGGATGTGATCTTTAACGGTACCGAAAACCGCAAGCCCCTGAACGTGGCCGAGGTGACCCTGACCCTGGCAAACGAGGCAGGGCTGCTCCCCCTGGACATGAGCGAGGTTCAGATCAAGCGGCGGCTCTACCGTTCCGGGGAAAGTGAATATTTTATCAATGCCCAGCCGGTGCGGCTCAAGGAGGTCCGGGAGCTTTTTTGGGATACCGGGGTGGGCAAGGCGGCCTATTCGGTGATGGAACAGGGCAAAATCGATCAGATCCTGTCTTCCAAACCCGATGAACGGCGATATTTGTTCGAGGAAGCCGCGGGAATCACCCGTTTTAAGGTAAAAAGCGCCGAGGCGGAGCGGAAACTGGTCAAAACTGAAGAAAATATGCGGCAGGTTGAGGGTATTTTGGGGGAAGTGAAGCGTTCCTACGATAGCCTCAAGGTGCAGGCGGATAAAACCCTGAAATACCGGTCCCTGCGGGAGGAAGTTTTTCAATACGAGCTGGATATTCAACTGCTGCGGCTCAAACAGTTCAAATATGACCGGGATGAACGAAACCAGGAGCTGGAAAAGAAGACCAAAGACCGGGACGCCATCCGGGCGGAAATGGATGCCATCAATAAATCCCTGGAAGAAAACATGGATGAGGTCAACTCCATGGAGGAACGGCTCATCGAATATCAGAAGAATATCTATGGGCTGGCGGTGGAAAAGAACGCCAAGGAAAAAGAGGCCCGGTTTCTGGGGGAACAGCGCACCGAAAGCAAGGCCAAAATAGCGCAAAATGAGGGCCGGGAACGGGCCATACTCGAAAAAATCGAAGAACTGATGGAAGATGCCGAGGAGCAGGACGGAGCGGTCCGGGACCTGCAAAAAAAGATCCGCGACATCGAAGAAAATATCGCCGCCTTTGAAGAGAATATCCGGCTGGCCGCTTCGCGGATCGGGGAAAATGACGCCGCGGTCAAGGGAAATGAGGAGGGGATACTCCGGCTGGAACAGGAACAGGGGGAGTACGAGAAGGAACTGGAGGGGATCACCGACGATATTGTGGCGGCCCTGGATTCGGGACTGCGGGAGGCGGGGTATTCCGCCTCGGAGCGCAGGAAGGCCGAGGAGGCCCTGGAAGAAGCCCTGGGCCGGCTCAAGACCCTCCTGGCCGGCCGGGAAACCCTGATCCGGGACCTGGGGGATGCCGCCGGCCGGGCAGATGCCGGGGGACCCCTGCCGGGGGACCTGGGGCATATTGCCGAAAGCCTGGCAGCGGCCCTGGCGGACGCGGCGGGCCTGGCTGAAAAGGCCCGCTCCCTCTTTGCCGCCTACCGGGAAAGCACCCCCACCTTTATCGACGAGTTCCTCGCCCCGGAGGGGATCATCACCAAAAAACGGGCCCTGGACGGGAAGATCCGCGCCGCCAAGGAAGAATCCGGGGAAAAGCGGGAACGGATCGCCGCCCTGCGCCGGGAAAATGAGGACCTGGGGGGCAAAATCAACGAATACCGGAGCACCCTGGAGGAACTCCGGGTCAGCCGGATGCGGATGACCACCCAGGCCCAGGCCGCGGAGGAGCAGGCCCGGCTTATACGCCGGGAGCTGGCCGGCCAGGAAGGGCTTTTGAAAAACCTGCGGGATGAACTTTTCCTGGACCGCAAGCGGTTTGATGAAATAGGGGAACGGATCGCCGACGCCGAGACGGAAATCGCCGAGATAGAACACCGGGGCATTCAGTTAACCGCGGAGCTGGAGTCTCTGGAAAAGGATATAAGCCGCCGGAACGGGGACGTGGCGGGCAAACAGGAGACCATCAAAAAGCGGATAATCCAGCTGACCAAGGTCCAGGAAAGCCTGGAGAAGATCCACCTGGAACTGGTACAGTCGGAAACGGAAATAAAAAACATTCAGGACAACTTTCGGGAAACCCATTCCCGGGACCTGATGGAATTTGAGGAGCGGATCTTCACCATCACCACGCCGGCGGCGGAACTCCGGGAGAAACTGAACCAGACCCGGGGAGCGGTACGGGATCTGGGGGCGGTAAACCTGATGGCCCCGGAGGAATTCGCCGAAACCAAGGAACGGTACGACTTCTTGACCAATCAGTTGAACGATCTGATTAAGGCCAAGGAGGACCTGGAGCGGATTACCGCGGAAATCCGGGCGGAATCTTCGGCCCTGTTCCTGGTTACCTACAACAAGATAAAAAACAATTTTAACAATATGTTCCGCCGGCTCTTTGGGGGGGGCAGGGCGGAGCTCCGGCTTTTGGATCCCAACCACGTCCTGGAATCGGGCATCGAGATTTTCGCCCGGCCCCCGGGGAAAAAGCTTGAAAACATCAACCTCCTTTCCGGGGGGGAACGCTCCATGACCGCCGTGGCCCTGCTCTTTGCCACCTATATGGTAAAACCCTCCCCCTTCTGCCTTTTGGACGAAATAGACGCGGCCCTGGACGAGCAGAACGTGGGCCGTTTTGTCCGAATCCTGCGGGAATTCAGCCGGGTCAGCCAATTTATCATTATTACCCACAACAAAAAGACCGTTGCCGGCGCGGGGACCCTCATCGGGGTGACCATGGAGGAATCGGGGGTGACCAAGGTGATTGCGGTGCGGATCGAACATGAGGGCGCTCCCCCGGAACCTTTTGCCGAGGACGACCGCAGCGAGGAAGGCGTCTTTGAAGAGGAGGAGGTGGAACCCGAGGAAGGCCGGGAACTTCCCCTGGGCATTGACGATCCCGCCCTGGTAAGTGAGGCGGAACTGCGGCCTATTAAATCGCAGTTGGGAGTGAGGAGAGAGGAGTTAGAAGTGAGGAGTGAAGAAGGTACCAGATAGGGAGGTTTTGTGGTGGAGGTTTTGGGTCTGTTTTGTGTCCTGGGGGGGGTGCATTTGGCGTTTATCCTCTGGGGAGGGGGCCGGATGCAGGGGATTACGAAGGCGCTGCTGCTCCCCCCGCTGGCGTGGTATTATGCAGGGGCCGCGGAAAAATTTTTGGTGATCGTCCTTTTGGCGGTGATCCTGGGCTGGATCGGGGATATACTGCTGCTCAAAATCAAAAACGAGGCGTTTTTTAAGGCGGGATTGGGGAGTTTTCTCCTGGGGCATCTCCTGTACATACCGGCCATGCTTTTCTTCGCCGGTACGGTGCAGGTTCCCCTCCTTATCATATCGGTAATCATCGCCCTTCCCCTGGGGATTCTGATGCAGCGGCTGATAAAACCGAATAAATCCCTGCGGATTCCGGTGCTGGTCTATGGGATAATCATCGAAATGATGAGTTTGAGCGCCCTCCAGCTTATGGCGGCCCGGCCCGGGATCTGGGGGATCCTGGTATTTATGGGCAGCCTCTGGTTCTTGATCTCCGATTCTCTTTTGGGGTATTTTACCTTTAGAACCATATCTAAGTACGGAAGTTTTTTTATCATGCTTTTTTATATGCTTGCCCAGGGGAGTATTATCATCGGTTTGGCGAATTTGGGACCCCTGTCCGGCTAAGGGCGGGCCATGCGGATCATCGCCGACCTTCACCTCCATTCCCGTTTTTCCCGGGCCACCAGTCCCAAGTTAAACCCGCCTTTTCTGGAACGCTGGGCCCGGATCAAGGGGATCAACTTGGTGGGAACCGGGGATTGTACCCATCCCCGGTGGCTGGCGGAATTGCGGGAGCAACTGGAGGAGCAGGAAGCGGGTCTGTATGTCCTGAAAAAAAAGGTCCGCCGGGACTTTGACGCAGGCCCGGCCCTGGCCGAGGGTCTCCCCAATCCGGGGCGCTCCGGTCCCGAGGGGGGGCCTCGGTTTGTCCTTACCGGGGAGATCAGCACCATTTACAAGCGGGGGGACAAGGTCCGGAAGGTCCATCACCTGGTCCTGCTGCCGGATTTTAAGGCCGCCGCGTCTTTTCAAACCCGGCTGGAGCAGGTGGGGAACATCGTTTCCGACGGGCGGCCGATTATCGGGATCGATTCCCGGGATCTGCTGTCCCTGCTCCTGGAGACGGATGAACGGGCGATCCTGGTCCCCGCCCATATCTGGACCCCCTGGTTTTCCGCCCTGGGGGCCAAGTCGGGGTTTGACTCCATTGAGGAATGTTACCGGGACCTTACGGACCGGATCCCCGCCATAGAGACGGGACTTTCCTCGAACCCTCCCATGAATTGGGCCCTTAGCTCCCTGGACCGGTTTTCGATTATCTCCAATTCCGACGCCCATTCCCCGGATAAGCTGGGCCGGGAAAGTACGGTTTTTGAGATGCCCCTGTCCTATCCCGGCCTGGCGGACGCCCTGTGGCAACGGGGGGGAGCGGCCCGGATCATTGAAACCATTGAATTTTTCCCCCAGGAGGGAAAGTACCACTACGACGGCCACCGGAAATGCGGCTATTACTGCAGCTCCGGGGAGGCGGCCACGGAGAACTGTCCGGTCTGCGGCAAGCCCATGACCCGGGGGGTCATGGGACGGGTGCTGGAACTGGCGGACCGGCCGGTGGATGAAAGCGCCCCCTGCCCTCCCGGTTCCGGCAAGACCAAGCAACGGCCCTACCGATCCCTGATCCCCCTGCGGGAACTGCTGGGGGAACTGCTGGAAATTGGGGCGGCGTCGAAAAAAACCATGGCGGCCTATACCGCCCTTATCGAGCAAGGGGGAAGCGAATTTTCCCTGCTGATGGATAGGACCCCCGGAGAACTCGGGGGGCTTTCCTGTCCCGGCCTGCCGGGGGAACTTTTAGCCGCGGCAATAACCCGGATGCGGTCCGGGCAGGTGTTTATTGAGCCCGGCTATGACGGGGAATACGGGGTTATCCGGGTATTCCCCCGGGGAGAAAAGATCCCCACCGGCAGGGAGGGGGCACTTTTTGCGGATATACCCCGGCAGCGGGCCGGGACCGGGAAGCGGCCTGCTCCGGCGGCAGGGAAAAAGCGCTCCCAGGGGAGAAAAGCGGCGGGTTCCGGTGAAACCGGGGATGCGGCTGAAAAGGATTTTATCCCGGATGGGGAACAGGAAAAGGTCATAGCCTATGGGGGGAGCCATGCCCTGATCATCGCGGGACCGGGGACAGGGAAAACCGCGGTACTGGCCGCCCGGATTGCCCGGATGGTACGGGAGGGCACGGACCCCGCCTCCATCCTGGCGCTGAGTTTTACCGTCAAAGCCGCGGCGGAGCTGCGGGACCGGATCGCCAAAATGGCCGGGCCTGAGGCGGTGGAGAAAATTACCGCCGCCACCTTCCATTCCCTGGGCGCCTCGATCCTGCGGGAACAGCCGGAAAGTGCCAGGGTCCCGCAGAATTTCCGCATCCTGGATGATCCCCAGCGGAATGCCCTGCTGGAGGAACTCTGCGGGGAGCGTCCCAAAAACCGGCGGCTTACTGCCCAGGCCCTGGGGAATTACATCGAGGGGCGGAAACGGTTCCTCCTCTTACCCGGCGAAGATACCCCCCGGCTCGATCCGGGGATGGCCTGGGCGGAGGACCTGGGGCTGCCCGAAGGGGACCCTGAAAAGGAGGAACTCTACGGCCTGTACCGTACTCGGCTGCGTTTCGGAGGAATCCTGGATTTTGACGACCTGGTAGCGGGACCGGTCAGGCTTTTCATTGCCCGGCAGGAGATCCGCTCCCGCTATCAAGGACGGTACCGGTATATCTTTGCGGACGAATACCAGGACATCAACTTTGCCCAATATGCCCTGTTACGCCTGTTAGCTCCCCACACCTCCCCGGAGGGAGGCTCCCTGTGGGTTATCGGTGACCCCAATCAGGCCATCTACGCCTTCCGGGGTTCGGACAAGCGGTTTATAGACCGCTTCCTGGCGGATTACCCCGAAGCTGCCCGGTTCCGGCTGGCCCGGAGTTTCCGCTGCGCCGGTCCTATCATTGCGGCGGCGGGCCGGTTGGTGGACGACCGCCTGGGGGGAACGGAAAAACCCGTCAGCCTCTTTCGTTCCGCGTATCCCACGGAAAAATCCGAAGCCGAAGGCATTGCCCGGTCCATTTCCCGGCTGATCGGGGGGACCACCTTTTTTGCCCTGGATAGCCAGGTCGCGGACGGCTTGTCCGCCGCTCCGGGAAGCCCGGACCACGCCGAACAATCCGCCGGTCCCGGGGATTGCGCCATTCTGCTCCGCAGCATTTCCCTGGCTCCTCCCCTGGTAAAGGCCCTGCGGGATCACGGCATTCCCTTTGAACTTACCGGGGAAATCCCCTGGTGGGAAGAGGAACCGGCCAAATCCCTTCTGGACCTGTTGTGGAGCCTCCGTGGACCCCCGGACGCCCTGGGGGAAGCGGCGGGGGAGAAGGGCCCGCCGGACCAAGCGCTTACGGACGGCGCCCCCAGCCGGGGCTTTTCTATAACAGGTAAATCCCCCGCGGAGGCGCTGCGGGCGGCCTGGGATTTTATGCGCCAAAACAGCGCCCTTCCCACCGCCAAGGGTACGGGAGATTCCCTGGAACGCCTTTTTAACCTGGCCGCCCTGTACGAAGATCTCCCCTCGTTTCTGGACATCCTCGCGGTGAGCGGCCCCGGCGGGGTCCGGGAATTCAAATCCGAAGGGGTCCGGATCATGACCATCCACGCTTCCAAGGGCCTTGAATTCGATCATGTTTTTGTGGCCGCCCTGGAAGAGGGATTACTCCCCTTTACCCTGTTTGACCGCCCCCCGGGAAAAACACAAACACCTTTGGCGGAGGAAATCGAAAATTCCCGGCTGGAGGAGGAACGGCGGCTCCTCTATGTGGCCATGACCCGGGCCCGGCAAGGGCTCTACCTTTCCTGGGCAGGACAGCGGAATTACCGGAACAGAAAATTGCAGGGCGGCCCCAGCCGTTTCCTTGAAGCCCTGGAAGAAATGGTTCCCCTCCTGGGGGAAACCCGGACACGGAAACGGGAACCGCAACTGCGCTTATTCTAATGAAAGTCACCCCAGCGTTTGCCGGTTTCTACGCTGACCCGGAGGGGGACCTTGAGGGTAACGGCGGTTTCCATTTCCCGGCGGACCAGTTGGGCGGCTTCGGCGGCGGCGTCTTTGGGGACCTCCAGGATTAGTTCGTCGTGGACCTGGAGTAACAGCCGGGCCGGGCTTTTTTGCGCGGTCAGGGCCTGGTCCAGATTCAGCATGGCGGTTTTGACGATATCCGCGGCGGAACCCTGGATGGGGGTGTTCACCGCCACCCGTTCCGCGCCGGCTTTTTCGGTTTTGTTCCGGGAGTTGATCGCCGGGATATAGCGCCGGCGGCCCAGGATGGTGGAGGCGTACCCAGTTTTTTCGGTTTTTTTGATGAGTTCCTCGATAAAGGTACGGATCCCCTGGTAGGTCTTAAAATAGGTCTCGATAAAGGCCGCGGCGTTGGTCCGGCTTATCCCCAATTCGTTGGAGAGCCTGAAGGCGCTCATGCCGTACATGACCCCAAAGTTGATGGTTTTGGCGATCCGCCGCTCCGCCGGCTTTACCTGGTCCTCGGGGACGCCGAAGATCAGCGCCGCGGTCCGGGCGTGGACATCCTTGCCCTCGTTGAAGGCGGCGATGAGGTTTTCGTCTTGCGAAAGATGGGCCAGGACCACCAGCTCTATCTGGCTGTAGTCCGCGGAGATCAGGACCTGCCCCGGGGCGGCGATAAAGGCCTCCCGGATCCGGCGGCCCTCCTCGTCCCGGATGGGGATGTTCTGGAGGTTCGGTTCCCGGCTGGAGAGGCGGCCCGTGGCGGTGCCGGTCTGGACAAAGTGGGTGTGGATCCGGCCCTGGGAATCGGCCATGTCCGCCAGGGTATCCACATAGGTGGACTTGAGCTTGGCCAGGGTCCGGTGACGGAGGATCAGGGCCGGCACGGGGTCCTCGTGGGCAAGCTCCTCCAGGACCGCCACGTCGGTGGAGTAACCGGTTTTGGTCTTTTTCCCCGGCTTGAGTTTCCGTTCGGTGAAAAGCACCTCCTGGAGCTGTTTGGTGGAGGCCAGGTTGAACTCGTGCCCCACCAGGGCATAGGTGTCCCCCTGGATCTTATCAAGCTCCCGGGAGATCTCCACCCCGTAGTCCCGCAGGACCTTCCCTTCAACCTTGATCCCCACCCCCTCCATCTCCGCCAGGATCGGGAGGAGGGGCATCTCCAGATCGAGGAAAAGCCCCAGGGAATTGGCCCGTAACAGCCGCCCCTCCAGGAAGGCTTTCATCCGCAGGGTCAGGTCCGCGTCTTCCCCGGAATAACGGACCGCGGTTTCCAGGGGCACCGCATCAAAGGTGCTGCCCTTGGGTACTATATCGTTATAGGCCAGGGGGGTCAGGTTGAAGCGAAAGGCCGCGAGGGAGTCCAGGGAATAGTTGTTCCGCTCGGGATCGTCCACCCAGGCGGCCACCATGGTATCCCAGATTTTGCATTTCCACCGGGGGATGCCCCAGCCCCGGGAGACCTTGTAGTCGTATTTGGCGTTATGGGCGGCGACGGTCATGGCGCTGTCCGCCAGGAGGGGGGCGAGGAGGTCCCGGACTTTGGCGGGGTCCAGGAAGGGCCCGGTTCCGCCATGGGCCGCGATGGGCACATAAAAGGCTTCCTTGGGCCGGAGGGCCAGGGAAATGCCAATGGGCCGGGCATTCCAGGCATCCAGGGAATCGGTCTCAAAATCCAGGGCCAGGGTCCCCTGCTTTTTGGCCGCCCCCAGGATCTTTTCCAGATCCGGCAATTCCAGCACCGCCCGGTAGGTTCCCTCCCCCAAGAGGGCGGGATCAACGGTTCCGTCCGGGCCGGGATCGCCGGTTTGGCCTGTTTCGCCGGAGGCCGCGGGTTTTTCGGGGGCTTCCGCGGCAGCAGGGTCCCCGGTGATCCTGGGGTCCAGGTCCTGGGCGCTCCGGCGGATCCCCTCCCGAATGAGGACCCGGGCGCCCGCGGTCCGGTCCAGGTTTTCCACGGAAAGCTCGTCGATGCCGGTAATGGAGAGGGGGGCGGCTTCGTTCAGGGTGATGAGGGATTTGGCGAAATAGGCGCTTTCCCGGCCTTCGGCCAATTTTTTGCCCACCGATCCCTCGATACCGGCGATATTCCGGTAGATTTCATCCAGGGAACCGTAACGGGCCATCAGTTTGACCGCGGTTTTCTCCCCCACCCCCTTGACGCCGGGCACATTATCGGCGCTGTCCCCGATAAGGGCCAGCAGATCCAGGACCTTATCGGGCAGGACCCCCCATTCGGCCTTAACCTCTTCGGGGCCCACCAACTCGAAGTTCCCCTGGGGGGCAGGGCCGGCTTCGGGGCGGAACGCTTTCAGGGGCCGGAGTTCATAGGTGCCGTTACCGACCAGCTGGAGGAGGTCCTTATCGGAGGAAAGGATATAACACTGCCGGTTTTCGGCCTGACAGTGCCGGGCCAGGGTGGCGATGATATCATCCGCCTCATACCCGTCCGCCCGCAGCACCGGCACCCCGAGGGCACGGAGGGCTTCCTCCACCAGGGGGACCTGGGCGTGGAGATCCTCCGGGGCCTTTTGCCGGGTGGCTTTGTATGCGGGGTATTTTTCGTGGCGAAAGGTGGGAACCGGCGAATCAAAGACCACCCCCAGCCTGCGGGGCCGCTGGGGGCCTGCCAGGGGCTTGCCCGCCGCATCCGCCGCCGGCGCCCCCTCATCCAAAAGGCTTATCAGGGTCCGGGCAAAGCCGAAGAGGGCGGAAATATTCTTCCCCTGGGCATTACGGAGGGGCCGGGAAATAAAGGCAAAATAGGACCGGTATATGAGCCCGTAGGCATCGATGAGATACAGGGGATCCACGAGCCCGGCGTTTTTCCGCGATTCCGGCATAGAAAACACTCCCTTAACGGACCGGGATTTGGCCCCGGTTAGCCGCTGATATCAAGAATAGAAGGGACGCCGGAATCCGCATATATCGAAGTCCGCCGTATAAAGGGGTTCCCCTGCAGGCTT
Organism: Treponema sp. TIM-1; assembly: GCF_046533115.1. Lineage (NCBI taxonomy): Bacteria > Pseudomonadati > Spirochaetota > Spirochaetia > Treponematales > Treponemataceae > Treponema > Treponema sp. TIM-1. The sequence goes on along the minus strand of NZ_JAJQRC010000005.1, from coordinate 83,281 downwards.
TTTAGCTCGGAACGGATCTGGATCATCCGGGCGGAAAGGAGCTTCTTGTTGCGTTCCATCCGGACCGCCGCTTCGGTTTTAAGCTCCTCCACCACGGATCGCAGTTCCGGTACCTCCCGGGCGTCTCCCTGGGGGCAGGCGGCCTGGTACATAGACTCCAGGGGATCGATCACCTTCTGGATGGAAAAAATATCCCCCAGGATCCGCTCTTCCAGCTCCACATGGGAGATGAGTTCCCCGGCATTACCCTGTTCTATTACCTCCCGCTGCTTATCCAGGACCTCCAAATAGTGCCTGAAGCGGTTCCGCTGTTCCAAAAGTAATTCCCGAAACCGTTTGAGTACCGCCACCCGCCGGGTTATTTCTTCCGGGGAAATCGCCGGTTCATCCTTTTTCACGGGTTACCTCCGGCCCTAACCGGCAATATTGATGCCCGCGGCCGGCCGGTTGGCCCCTTCGGAGGCGGTTTTGGCGATAACTTCGACCCAGGTGCTCCGCAAATCGCTTAACATGGCGCGGACATTGTTGATCCGTCTAAGGTCCTGGGCGATATTGGCTTCTAAAAGTTCCTGATTAAACCAGGTATACAGGGAAAAGAGGTTCCTGGCGATATCCCCCCCCTGCTCAAAGTCCAGGGAAACCATTAATTCGGAGATAATTTCCTGGGTTTTAATCACCGCCTTTCCTATCTGCTCAATCCGGGCGGGCTCTTTCTTACCCGTGGCATTCAGGGTAAGCAGTTCCAGGCTGTGATCAAGCTGCCGTACCGCCTCATCGTAGAGCATGATGATTAGTTGTCCCTGGCTTGCGGTTTTTATCCTGGTTTCCCGATAGGCGGCTAGTGCGTTGGTATAGGCCATAATGATCCCCTCTGTTACGACGATAAATCGATGCTCCACGGGCGTATATGATATAATTTACTGTAAATTATATGTTTGGGGCAAAGTCCCGGCCCATGGATATTCTCTTCTTTATCGGCACACTTGACTTTATGCTAAAGAAAAATTTAAAAAAAATCTAGCTTTTATCCGGGGGAAAAAAGAAGAGAATTCGACCACAAGGTAGACCGCTATGCGGTCAATTAAATGAGAAGAAGGGGAAAGGAGAGAAGAGGGTTAACCACGAACTACACGAACGACACGAACGAAGAAGGGAGAAAGGAGGTTGAAAATAGGGGAAAATGAGGTATTTGGGTGAATTTCTAGGGGTGTCAGTCATGTTGGAACCGGATAAAAGCCGAAGTTGTCTGGAATTTGTCTTTAGCAAAAGGGGGGATGGGGGGGGCGCCGGTGTCAAGCGGTCACTTGACGCCGGAATTTGGGCTTAGCCGACGGCGTTGCCGATTGGGAGGGTGATACCAGAGAAGGAGCAGGAAAAACGGCTTATATCGCGACTTTTGTCGATAAAACCACAAAATTATTGAGGGGAAAGGTCATGCCGAACAAGGCGGCGGCTACGCTCAACGGCGCGGCTATCCGGGCATTCCGGTTAATTCCCGATGAATATATCAAAACCCTGACGGTAGATAACGGAAAAGAATTTGCCGGACATAAAGGGTTGTCGCAAGCATTGGGATGGGCTATTTATTTTACCACTCGGCTACAGTTCCATCGAAATTGCGCCAGAGCGGATTTTTCCAGTTATGTCCAAGTTTTGCGGCCGCGATCACTTTTTCCTTATTTACGGTGATGCCTAAGCCGGGACCGGTCGGAATTTGAATAAAGCCTTCGGTAAATTTGAATATTGATTTATCCTCAAGGTAGTCAAGGGAATCGGTACCCTCATTGTAGTGGATACTGAGGCCCTGCTCTTGGATAACGGCATTTGGCGTACACGCGTCGATTTGGATACAGGCTGCCAGGGCTATGGGGCCAAGCGGGCAATGGGGCGCAAGCGCCACATCAAAGGCCTCCGCCATGGAAGCGATCTTTTTTACCTCGCTGATACCGCCGGCATGGGAGGGATCGGGCTGGATGATGTCCACATATCCGTCGATGAGCAGCTGCTTGAAATCCCAGCGGCTGAACATGCGCTCCCCGGTAGCAATCGGTGTTGAGGTGTGGTTCGCTATCTCCCGCAGGGCTTCGTTGTTCTGCGGAAGTACCGGTTCCTCAATAAACATCAGATGAAATTGATCCAATTCCCGTGCCAGAACCTTCGCCATAGTTTTATGTACCCGGCCATGGAAATCAACGCCAATTGCCATCCGGTAACCCAGGGCATCACGGATGGCAGCAATACGAGAACATACTTCTTCAATTTTGGTAAAACTGTCGATGTAATGCATTTCTTCGGTACCGTTCATTTTACAGGCAGTACAGCCTGTCTTGTAGAGTTTTTGTGCCCCGGCTACCACATCAGAAGGACGGTCGCCGCCTATCCAGTTATAAATTTTGAGCTTGTCCCGGCATTTTCCGCCAAGTAGTTCGTAAATCGGTACCCCCAAGGACTTCCCTTTGATGTCCCATAGAGCCTGGTCCGTCCCCGCGATAGCGCTCATCACCTCCGGACCGCCCCGATAGAAACCGCCCCGGTACATAAGCTGCCAGAGATCTTCGATGTTTCTGGGATCTTTGCCGGATAAAAGCGGAATAAATTCTTCCACCGCCGCTTTTACCGTATGGGTCCGGCCTTCTACTACCGGTTCACCCCAGCCGGTAATACCCTCATCTGTTTCCATTTCAAGAAACAGCCACCGGGGCGGTACCTCATACAGATTGATGTTTGTAATTTTCATTATTTTTTCCTGCACCTTTATATTATTGTTTCAAAAATATTAATATGTTTCATTTTAGTATATCAGAGAAAAAAAATATTGTCAAATAAATTTTTAGTAAAAAGTTTAGATTACATCCTTCATAATACCGAGTTTTTCTGAAATTTCACGAGAAGCGGCAAGAATAAGGTCAACATAGTGATGCAGGGTTTCATCTCCCATCCGTACCGAAGGACCTGCAATGCTAATTGCCGCTATGGGCAGCTGGCCGGAAGTAACTATCGGAGCCGCGACACATACAATCCCTTCCTCATGTTCCTGTCGGTCAAAGGCATAGCCTTGCTCCTTTATCTTCGCAAGTTCCGTTAATAACGACGGCCCATCGGTAATGGTGGCGCCGGTATATTGGGTAAATACCTGGTGGGCGATGTATTTTTCCTGCTCGTTTAGGGGAAACCAGGCTAAAATCGCCTTTCCCAGCCCGGTACAGTACATAGGGACACTGGCACCTACCGAGGATCCCATCGTAGCTACCCGTAATGAATGCCGGGATTCGATTTTACGTAGGTAAATCAGGGCGCCATCTTCCAATAAAGCAAGGTGAATGGTCTCGCCGGTCTCCCGGGCAAGATGTTCCAGGACCGATGAAGAATAGCGCAAAATATCCTGGGAACCCGAACGGATACCCACTAAGGCATTCAATTTTAGGGAAAGGCCATATCGATCGGTGAGAGAATCCCGGTATACATAACCAAGTCGGGAAAGGGTATTCAAAAAGCGAAAAACCGTACTTTTATGGATATGGCTCCGCCGGGCGATTTCCGTAAGGCCCAATGATTCTTCCCTACTGAGAATTTCGAGGATCTGCATGGTCCTTACCACCGCGCTGACCTGATCATTTTTTTCCATTTTTTCCATAATAATGAAATAATCCCTTTTGTCGGTTGGTTGTCATTTGAGCCAGTTTTGAAACATCACCCGTTTTTAGACTGACTTTAGTGTTTCTCAGTCTTAAATCTTTATTATATAAGGAATTAAGGCATACGAAACATCCCAAATCCAAGATTGCTTTTTTCAAAATTAGATATTTTGAACGATCTCATTTTATTAGTATTCTATGATTTTTCCAAGCTGGTATTGACAAATTACCTATTTATCATAAAATGAAACAGTTGCATAATAATGAAACAATAGGAGATATAACTATGAATTATATCATGCCGTCGAAAATCTCGGAAGAAATTGAAAGAAAAGGGATCATCGCCGTCCTGGAAATTGAAGATGAAAATACCGCGATACCTGTTGTCCAAGCGCTTATAGAGGGAGGGGTAACGGCTATTGAGCTGGCTCTTCGCACTCCTGCGGCAGAGCCCGCTATTTCCCTGATAGCCGGAAAATTTTCTGAAATGATGATTGGTATTGGGACTATTATCGAAAGTGGGCAGGCTGAACGGATCAAAAAATATCCCGGCGTATCCTTTGGGGTTGCTCCAGGGACCAATCCTGCGATTATTAAAGAGGCGCAGCAGTGTGGTCTTCCCTTTGCTCCTGGTATAGCCACCCCCACTGAAATTGAGCTGGCTCTGTCCCTTGGCTGCCGGATTCTTAAATTTTTTCCCGCAGAGGGCATGGGGGGCTTGTCTTTTTTAAAGAGCATAGATGCCCCCTTCCGGCATTTGGATTTACACTACATTCCCCTCGGTGGAATTTCCCAAGAAAATCTCGCCGCCTATGCAAAAATGGAACAAATTCTCGCCATAGGCGGCAGTTGGATCGCCAATAAGGAATTGATCAGGACCGGCAACTGGAAAGAAATAAACCGACGGGCAAAGGCTGCACAGCAAACTTGGAAGAATATTAGGGGGAGTTAAAATGGAACCGGTAAAAGTTGTCACGTTTGGAGAAGTCATGATCCGTATTTCCGCACTGAACAATCTGAAATTCCGCCAATCTCTTCCGGGACAGGCCGATCTGACCTTTGCCGGCGCCGAAGCAAATGTGGCCGCTTCATTAAGTATGCTTGGCTGTCCTACCCGTTTTGTCAGCGCCCTCCCCCAGCACAGTATAGCAGATGCCTGTGTAGGAACCCTTAGAAACCTTAATGTGGACACTTCAGGGATTCTGCGGGTCAATCAGGGGCGGCTTGGGATTTTTTTTGTGGAAAAGGGGGCCAATCAGCGGCCCAGTACCGTTATCTATGATAGGGAAGGAGCTTCTATCACCCTGGTTAGCCCCGCACAATACCCTTGGGATGCTATTTTTGAGGGCGCCCAATGGTTTCACCTCTCCGGTATCACTCCTGCCCTGTCTAGACTCAGTGCCGAAACAGCTCTGGCAGCGGTACAAAAGGCCCATGAAAAGGGGCTTACGGTTTCCTGCGATCTCAATTTTCGCAAAAAACTCTGGAATTGGGATGCTTCCTGCTCCCCACGGGAACTGGCACGAAAAATCATGGGAAAAATTTTGCCATATACGGATATTCTCATTGGTAACGAGGAAGATGCGGAAGACATTTTGGGCATAAAGGCGGGTAACACCGATGTGAATTCCGGTAAACTTGATATCGACCGGTACCCTTCGGTAGCCCGGGAAATCGTCCGGCAATACCCCCGGATCCGGAAAGTGGCGATCACCTTAAGGGAGAGCATATCCGCAAGCCATAATAACTGGGGCGCCATGGTATACGATACTGCCGGTGATTTTTCGGTATTCGCGCCTCTTTTCGATGGGCAATACGCCCCCTATGAAATTCGGGACATTGTTGATCGAATTGGCGGCGGTGATGCCTTTGCCGCAGGACTTATTTTTGGGTATCTGGATAGTACCTTAGGAAAATCCGATCAGGATGTGTTATCTTTCGCGGAGGCTGCTTCCTGTCTTGCCCATTCCATCTACGGGGATTTTAATTACAGTACCAAAGAAGAAGTCTTTGCCCTCATGAAGGGTGACCGTAGCGGCAGGGTTAAACGGTAAAAGCATAAAATTAATTTACCTGGATATTCACCTCATGCAGATAATTCCATTTTATATTGACACTCTCTAGTACCTTGTAAACACTAATATGCCTGATACAGGGGAGCAAGAGAATTCGACCACGAAGGCGAAAAAGGGAAGGAGAAGAGTTAGGAGGGAGGAGTGGACTCCGGGGGTAATATAGATTTATTTACTCATGTTACGCAAGGGTCCCAAGGAGAGATTTTAACCACAAACCTCACGAACCACACGAACAGAAACAAAGACAAATTGGCGCTTTCACCGATAGTTCTTTCCTGCTTTCCCACGAACAAAGAAGAGATTTCGGGCATAAATTCCGGACTATCGAAGCAAAAGTTCGTGCTGTTCGTGTGGTTCGTGGTTAATTATTTCCCCAGTTCGTGAAGTTCGTGGTTTTTCCGGTCCTTTGTTGAAACTGAGCATTGCCGGGTGTATAGCCGCTATTGAGAAAAAGGGTATTTTTCTGTACCTTTCTAGGGTGGTTCCACGATGAGGAGGAGTTTATGGCGGATATACATCAGCGGCTCGCGGATTTGGGTACGGCGGTTCCCGAAATTATGCTTCCCCAGGAGGGGGTGGATCTGGAAAAATGGGCGGTTATTGCCTGCGATCAGTTTACCCAGAACCGGGCCTATTGGGAGAAGATTGCGGCTTATGTGGGGGATGCCCCGTCCACCCTGGCTATGATTTTTCCCGAGGTGTACCTGCCGGATGCGGGCAGAACGGAACGGATCCGCCATATCCACGCCGCCATGGAGCGCATGCTGCGGGGAGGGGTTTTTGCTCCCCCCCGGCGGGCTTGTATATATGTCGAGCGGGCGACCCCCTTTCACCCCTGCAGGCGGGGCGTGGTCCTGACGGTAGACCTGGAACAGTACGATTGGGCCCCCGAGTCCCGGCTGCTTATCAGAACCACCGAGGGGACCGTGCCGGAACGGCTCCCGCCACGGATGGAGATCCGCCGGGGAGCGGCCCTGGAAATTCCCCACATCCTGCTGCTTATCAACGATGCGGGGGACCGCCTTTTGCCCAGCCTGGGCGAACGGGCCCGGCGGAGGCCCCCGGCCTACGAGACCCCCCTGATGATGGGTTCGGGCAAGGTTACGGGCTGGCTGCTGGAGGAGGAAGGGGACTGGGCTTTTCTTGCCCAGGGGCTTGAGGCGCTGGCCCGGCAGGGGGGGGAAAACGGACCCTTTCTCTATGCCGCGGGGGACGGTAACCATTCCCTGGCTACGGCCAAGGCGGTCTGGGAGAACTACAAGCAGGAAAACCCGGGGCCGGATTTGATGAACCATCCCGCCCGGTGGGCCCTGGTGGAGGTGGAAAATATCTATGATCCGGGATTGGGGTTTGAACCTATCCACCGGGTGGTTTTCGGGGTGTCCCCGGGGGAGGTACTCACGGCCCTCGGCGGGCTGCCGGGTTTTTCAAGCCAGACCCTGGGAAACCGGGAGGAGCTTTCCCGGCTGGTGGGGAAAGGGGCCACCCAAAACCGCCTGGGACTTATCGCCGGCGGGGAATATACGCTGATAACCTGGGAATCCCCGGGGCTTGCCACAGACAGTCTGCAACCTCTTTTGGATGCTCTGGTCACGGACAAAAAGGGCCGGGGGCCGGAGGGCGCCGTTTCCATAGACTATATCCACGGGGAGGAGGAGCTTTTTAGCCTGACCGGGACTTCCGCCAAGGCGGTGGGGCTCCTCCTGCCGCCGATAGACAAGGGAGGGCTCTTTGAGACGGTGGCCCGCTCCGGTCCTCTGCCCCGGAAAAGTTTTTCCATGGGGGAGGCGGAAGAAAAGCGGTTTTATCTTGAATGCAGGAAGCTGGAGAGATAGTTGATTATGAACGAAAACAACTTGACAAGTTGTCAAGAACATGACATAGTTATATCTATGAAAGCAATGGCAGTCGGAGAGATAAAAACCCATTTCTCTGAGATTCTTAAAGAAGTACAGAGTGGAAAGAAAGTAGGGATACTGTATGGTAAGACTAAAAAACCCATAGCCATGATTGTTCCGTATGATGAAGGAAAAAAATTTAAACGAAAAATTGGGATTTTGGACGGGAAAGCCAAGATTGAATTTAGGGATGATTTTGAAATGACAGCTGAGGAATTATTGGGATTACCATGAGGTTATTATTAGATACCCATACCTTATTATGGTCCATAGGGAAAACCAATGAATTATCTAAAAGGGCGGTACAAGAAATAAAGAATGCTGACAATGAAATATTAGTAAGCGCAGTATCATTATGGGAAATTGCATTAAAATATGCTATTGGAAAGTTAATAATGGATTCGTTTGACATAAAAAAGATCCCTGAATATTGTAAAAAAATGGGATTTGAATTAATCCCATTAGAACCGGCAGATGCATTAAACAGCTTGTATCTTCCTAAAAAAAATACCCATAAAGATCCATTTGATAGAATGTTAATATATCAATGTATAAAAAACGCATACCTATTGGTGAGTAAAGATGCAAGAATTAAAATCTATAAAGAAGACGGACTAAAATACATTTGGTGACCTTAGGACCCGCGCAGAAACAATATGACCGAATGGTCATATTGTTTCTTTATTGCGTAAGCAATTAGAATAAAATGCCCTGCATTTTATTCTTGCGCGGGTCCTAACGCATTAGGCCGCCGGTCAAGGGCCGATATCCCGTTCCATGCCGCCTTCACTCCGCACTGTTCACTCCTATCTCCCCGGCCGCCCAGTCATAGATAAGCCGTTTTAACCCCTCGTCGATGAGTTTGAGGGCCCTACCGCATCGGGGGCAGACAAAGCGGTTGTCCGTATCCAGATGGGTTTTGCCGCAGCCTATACAGTAGGTGCTGCCGCATTCAGGGCAGGTCCCTGCGGGGAGTTCGTCCGGGGGCATCGCGAAAAGCCGTATGGGCGGGGCAGGCTCCGGGGAACGGGGTACCCGCCAGCTTCGGCCGCAGGAGGCGCAGGGGATGAGCCTCGATACCCCCTCCTCAAGCTGCCGGGCAAGATCGTCTCGCCGGGCGGAATATTCCCCGGTCAACGCCTCCTGGTCCAGCAAAGAAATTATCCTCCCCAGATCGTCCCAGCGGCTTTGGGTACGGTAGATCCACCCCAGGGAGAGCAGGGAGGGGACATAGTGGGGGTCCGCTTCCAGGGCGGCCTGAGAGGCGGCTTCGGCCCGGGCATATTCCCCTTTTTTTACCGCCACAAAGGCGATCAAGTCCAGCACCGCCGGCGTGGGAACCGGGACCTGGGTCAGAATGGTGTCGGCCTCGCCGTAGGCCCCCAGCTCGATAAGGCAGGACGCCCGGTTACAGAGGTATTCAATATTGCCGGGGTCGATGGAGAGGGCCTTCCGGTAATACCCATCCGCCTCCTCATAACGGCCGGAGCGGACCAGGAGGTTTCCCCCGCAGTTGGCCATTACCCCTTCGGGGTCTTGGTCCTTCTCCGCGGACAGGACCTCCAGGGCCTTATCCAGGGAGCCCCGCAGGTAATACATCACCCCCCGGTTCACCCGGATGGCCGGTACCTCCCCCAGGGATTGGGCGGCCTTTTCCAGATGGGCTTCGGCCTCCTCCGGCGCACCCCTACTGAGGGCGATCTGGGCGGCCAGGTTCCTTACCCAGCCGTCCTCCGGGGCCAGGGCCAGGGCGGCCTCCAGGTCCGCGAGGAGCTTCGGGTCCCGGGGATCCCCTTGGAGGAGGAACCGGGTCTCGGCCAGACGGAACCGGAACAGGGCATAGTCCGGTTCCAGGGCCGCGGCTTTCTCCAGCAGGGGCAGGGCTTTTGCCCGGTTCCCCTCCCGCAAAAGAAGGAGGCCCCGGAGAAAAACCAGGGCCGGATCCTCCGGGGGGAGGGGGGGAGGGGCTTTTTTCCGCAGCCCTTCCGCCCGGGAAAATTCCTTGGCCGCCGTGGTCCAATCCTCGATGCCAAAAGCCCACTTCCCCACCAATCCCCGGGCCTCCCAATTTTCCTTACCCAGGGTGAGGAGCTTGGGGATCAGGTTCCCCAGATCCGCATAATTGCCCTGGGAGAGAAACACCCGTCCCGCCGTAAGGTAACGGTCCAGGGCGTCCCCCGGGCGGCCTACAAGCTCATAGGCGTTGGCGGCGTTTTTAGCGGGAAGTCCGTTTTCCCGGTTCGATGCAAAGGACCGGTCGTAACACCGGGCCGCCTCCTCATAGCGGACCAATTCCAAATAGACGTGACCCAGGAAGGTCCAAAGCGCCCCGTTATCGGGCAGGATCTTCACCGCTTCTTCCCCAAAGCCCCTGAGTTCCTCAAATCTTCCCGTCATATAGAGGAGTTTGGCCTTTTCAACGAGGGCTTCCCTGCCCGGGGGGGTATCCGAACCGGCTGCAAGGCAGGCATTGAGGTAAGCTTCGGCCGCCCCGGTGAGTTCCAGGGCCAGGGCCAAACGGCCTGCCAGGAGGAGTTCCCGGGGCTCCTTTAAGAGCCCCGGAGTTTCCCAGGCTTTTTCCAGCTGCGCCAGGGCCGCCTGGGACTGGCCCATGGCGGTAAAGGTTTCGGCCAGCCGGAAGCGGCTTTGGGGATCGATGTCCGGCTTATCGGCCCAGGCTTCGTACCGGGCGGCCACCTCCTCAATGCGGGATTCTACGGAGAGGGATTCCAGGGAAGCCCGGGCCGTATAGGCGGGTGGGTCTCCCCGGGGTGGAGCCGCCTCGTAGGAGGCAAGGCAAAACGCGATCCGGCCCGCGGGGATGGTCGTGTCCCGGAGTTCCGCGGCCCAGCGGCCGTTGACGAGCAGCAGCAGATGATCCCCGTAGGCAATAAGGGTCAAGGATACGGCCCGGGGGCCTTCCGTCCCCGGGGGACTCGCCGGGTCCGGGGGCAGCTCGGTCCAGCCCGCCAGGGTCAGGGGTGCGTTGTTCCGAACCACATCCAGGCGGAAGTAGCCCTTGCTGGAAAACAGCGCCGAATAAAAGGTCCCTTCATCTATCATCCGGAACATCAGCCCCGCCGCAGCGTAACCCCCCAGGGGATTCAGGCTTATCCGGGCCTCAAGGACCTGGTCCCCGTAACGGTACAGGGGATCCGTTACCCAGGCAATGCAGTTATTTTTTTTTAAGCCCAAAACCAGGGCGTTGTTTTGAATATAGGCATCATGGGAATTTTCTGATTTAATATCAAAACGGACCCGGAGGGGTTTGGAAAAATCGGCGTCCCATTTTTCTTCAATAAGTGCATCTGCATCGGGCTTCTCCTGCCGGAGGCGGGGAAAGCGGAATATTTTTTTTAGGAAGCCGAACATAAAAACGGTATACCGCAAAAACCGGTAAAAGTCGAGCAGGGAACATAATGGATACAAAAAAAGTAGATTGGTTTTTGTTTTGCCTCGCCCTGGGGGTATTAGGGGCGGTGTTTTTTTGGGCCCTTACTATTTTACCAAATCGCCCGAAGGCTTTGGGGAAGACCACCCTGGTATTTACCCAGTGGTGGCGGGACGAGCTGGAAGAAGACACCCTGGAGGCTATGGTCAGGGAATATGAAGCCCGCAATCCCGGCATTACCGTCCGATTGGACCATCGGCCCTATGAAGTAATGGCCGCGGAACTCCTCAATCCGGAGGATGACACCCCCTTGCCGGATATTCTGGGGCTGGATTCCCATTGGTTGTATGACCGGGTAGCTATGCTGGAGCCCCTGGAATCCTACAGAAGGGGGGAACCGGCGCCTGGAAGGACGCAGTTCCTTTCTGAGGAAACCCAGGGGGAATACGAAAAATGGGCGGTTCCCCTGATATCCTTTATGGCCCCCCTTTTTTATAACAGCGCCTTGCTGGAGGCCGCGGGATTCGACCGGCCCCCCAAGACCTGGGGGGATTTTCTGGCCTATGCCAAGGCCCTTACCGATCCCCGCACGGGATCCTACGGGATGGCGCTGGCCCTAAGCCCGGAAGATCCCCGGGGACTTTACCAGGATGTCTTTTCCTGGATTTGGGCCGCGGGGGTGGAATTTACCCCGGAAACCGCCCTGGATTTTACCGATCCGGCGGTAATTGCGGCCCTGGATTTTTTGAATCAGCTCTACCAGGAGGGGGTGCTTTCCCCTTCGCCCTTTACCAAAACCGGGGAGGAGAAACGCCGTGAATTTATGGAAGGCCGCGTTGCCATGATGGTAGGTTCCATACCGGAGATCAACCGCATTATGGAGGGAAAGGCGGCGCTTCGTTTCGGCATCTCCACCATTCCTGCCGCCGATAAGTACCTGGACCGGCCTGTTTTTGGCCTGACCGGCTGGTATGCCGGTATCAGCCGGGAAAGCCGCCATAAGGATGAGGCTTGGGCGTTTTTGTCCTTCCTCTCCGAACGCCGCTCCTTCCTCGCGGCCGGGGCCCATGCCGTACCGGGTAACGAAGATGAAATCGCCGAATCCGCCGGGGAAAATCTCTTATACGCCAAGGCCTATGATATGTATACGGCCTCGGCCTCGGCGGACCGGTATGTGGGGATCCCCCAGGTAAAAGAACTGGAAACCATCCTGCGGGAAGAAATCAAAGCCCTGTTTGAAGGGAAAAGCACCCCCTCCGGGGCCGCCCAAACCATACAACAACGGCGGGATGCCTTGAACTACTAAGGACCCGCGCAGAAACAATATGACCGAAATTGCGTAAGCAATTAGAATAAAATGCCCTGCATTTTATTCTTGCGCGGGTCCTAAGGCAGCGTATCCCGGCTGATAGGGCTGCCAATCAGGATACTTTCCCCTAAATAATCCACCCGTTTTCCCTCAATAAGGATCTGTACGTCATTGACCGTGGAAAATTCCGTGGCGGTCCAGACGATCTGCCGTAATTGGGCGGCATATCCCTCCACCCCAAAGGTACTGAACTGAAATTCCTCATTTAAATTGATATAGGCGGTAGTCCCCCGGACCATAACGGATATGAGTTCCGTTCCCGGGGGTATAAAGGATACCAGCCCCTGCCGGCGTTCTTCCGGGGAAGGCCCCGCTATCAGCGTCCGGAGGGCATCGGTCATGGGCGTATCCGAAACCCCCAGGGTTCTGGCGACCCGGGTCCGCAGCACCCTACCGTCGCCGTCGACCTGCATAAAATAAATAGCCCGCTCCCGCTGCGATGTCCCGGATCGTGGGCCGGGCTCCTCGGGCGGCGTCAGGGCTGCCGGCTCCTCCCCGGGCAGAATGGCGGGAGGGTTTACCGGGGTGGGTTTTTCCGCCGGGGACGGGACAGCCGTAACCGAAGGGGGATCCGGTTTTTCGGGCTCTAAAGCCGCCTCGGGAAGGGGTTCCCCCCCATTCTGGGATTGGTTATACAGGCGATCCAAAAAATGGGTATTCTCTATGGTGGTTCGGATCCGGTTCCGGTTAATAAAAAAAAGACAGATGATCAGGATAAAAAAGCCAAGCCAGAAGATCACTCCCAGCTGCCGGTGGGAGGATTCGGGTTTTTGAGAACTTTTTCTCCGATTATTTCTCGATTCCATCACCATTTTATGATACGGCCTATAAGCCGGCGGGTCAACCGCCCGGTAATTTAAGCTGCTACCGTACCACCGCCTCGGAAGCGACATGGCCCTCCCGGGTGTAGACACGGCGGGTATTATGGGGATCGAGTATTCGCTGCCCCCGGTGGAAAAAGACGTATTGGTAGATCCCCGGCGGCAGGGGAAGGATCAGGGAATATACCCCCGGAGCTTTTTCCGGTAGTTCATACATAAAGGGATCCCAGCTGTTAAAATTACCCGCCACGGTGACGGTTTCCCCCGGCGGGGCGGTAAAGTTAAAATTGAGGCAGCCCGGGGGATTATCGGTGGTGGAAAAGGGCCGGGCTATCTTCGGAAAGGCGATAACCGAACGGATCTGTCCGGATACCGGATCGGTCCGGGTCTGGGGGTTCAGGGGATCAAAGGTCCAAAGACCGTCAATAACCAGCCGGTATTCCAGTTCCGTAAGTTCCTCGGGGATAGTGAATACATAAAATGAGATCCCCGAATCACGGTAGGATAGGGGAGGGTCTTTCTTCCCCGGGGCCGGCGTTTCCCCGGGCTCCTCGGTAACCATGAGTTTTTGAAACCAGTGTACCCGGGAAAAACCCTCATGGGAAAAGGCGATCCCCACCCTTCGATGGGAAGACGGCGCGGTAAATAACACCCCATCCTCATAAATTTCAGGCGCCTTAGGGCTGTTCAGACTCAGAAGGTGATCAAGAAACGCATAAGATTCTGTATCCAACGCCCCAATACTGCCGATAATAGCCATAAGGAACATTACGGGTATAAGCTTTTTCATATCTTCTTTACAATTATCGGTTAATGTTTCAATATCTTAATTATGCCGTCATTGAAGCAGCTTGAAGAATTTAAAACTTCCTTTCGTGATATTGGCAACGAAGCCGTTGTCTTAGCCCGGCAAAATATACCCATCGATGATCTGCCCCTGCCCACTACCGAGCCCATTATTCCCCCGGAAGCCCCGGAACCGGCCGCCCCGGAGGGGGATATGGATTTCCCCCTCGCGGACGAAGCCCCTCCCGGGGAGGGTGAAACCGCTCTTGCCGGGGAGGAAGATTTTGATTTCGGCGCTTTTCTGGACACTATTCCCGATGATCTGTCCTTACCGGTTCCCGATATCCCGGATATTCCCGATATTCCCCCCCAGACAGGGGATGATGATTTTAATGCCCCGGATAGTTTACTGGAGGGCTTAACCGGCGATATCGAAACCCCGGAGGCCGATTCGGCGGATCTCCCGCCGGATAGCATGGCGGATTTTCCCCCGGAACCTGATTTTGGGGAGGATCTGTTGACCGGGGCTTCTCCGGCGGACGAAGCCGCCCCTTCCGGCGAAGCCGACTCCCTGGGGGATTTCCCCGCGATGGATGACTTTGCGGATTTTTCCATCCCCGATATGGAGGAGGAAACCAAGGAAACCGCAGCGGATATCCCGCCGCTTTCGGATGATGTTCCCCCTTCCGAGGATGATGCTTTTAATCTTGATTTACCCGACGACGATGCCTTTTCCCTTTTTTCGGAAGAATCCCCCCCTCCCCCCGTGGATTTTCCTGAGGAGGAGATGGACATACCGGAGGAGCCCGGAGCGGCTCCGGCGGAAGCCGCTGAGGGGGAAAATCTGGAATTTTTATTTCCCGATGAGGACATCGAACTTTCCCCCCCCGAGGCTGATACCGGCGGGGAGGAGCCTGCTGCCGGTATCGGGGAGGCCGAGGGCCTTGCTTTAGCCGAGGAAGCCCCCCCGGGGGTGCCCCCCGATAGTTCCCCGGCGGCGGACACCCAAGGGCCGGAATCTTCCGGGGATATCTTTGAATCCTTCAGCCTGGACAACGAAGAAGCCCCGGACGCCTTTGAAGCGCCCGGGGAAAAACCGCCGGATAGTGGTTCCGGTGAATTTGCCGAGCTGGAAGAATTTGCCCTTACCGGCATAGACGACATCTTTAATAAATCCGCTAAGGGAACAGCAGGGCCCTCCGGAACCGTCCCGTCAAAGGAGGCGGTCGAGGAGGTGGAGGAGATCCACCTCAGTGACGAGGAGTTAGCCCGGTTACAGGAAACCCTTGCTTCATACCCCTTGAACCTCCGTATTGCCTGTGAGGAGTTGATCGCCGAGCAGGTGGTAACCCCGAACCTGATGTCGTCCCTGGTAAAATTACTGGTTAAGGGCGCTTCCCCCAGGGAAACCGCATCCCTGGCGGGGAAAATTCTGGGGCGGACGATTCCTGTCCCCCGGGGTTTTGAAAAGAAAACCGGCGAGGCCCTGGAAATCGAACAGGCGAGTTTTTCGTATATCTTTGTGCATAAGTTCCTCCCCATTTTGCGGCTGGTGATGTTTATTGCTCTGACAGCATTATCCCTCGTGTACTTGATCTACCGGTTTATCTATATCCCGGCATGGGCGGATTCCGTATATCAGGCCGGGTATGAACGGATAGAAGCCGGGGAGTTTGCCCGGGCAAATGACCGGTTTACCGAAGCCTTTCGGCTGCACCCGGTAAAAAATTGGTTCTACCGTTATGCCGAGGCTTTTCGGGACCGGCGGCAGTATATATATGCGGAAGAAAAATATGATGAGCTCCTCAGGTACTATCTCCGGGATAAAAAAGGCGCCTTGGATTATGCCGATCTGGAGACCAACTACCTAAAAAATTATTCCAAGGCGGATAGGATCATACGAAGAAATATTTTGGATTATTCGGTGGATGATAGGGAGGCGCTCCTGGCCCTGGGAGATACCAACCTGGCCTGGGGGGAAATTGATGATACCCGGTATGAGGAAGCCCGCCGGGCCTATGCCCGTCTTTTGGAACGTTACGGCTGGCAGGACCCCATTGTTGAACGGATGATGAAATATTTTATCCGGACGGATAATTTGGGACAGGTCATTCCCCTGCAGGATTATTTTTTGAATTCTTCTCGAAAAAGAGCAATTTCCCCGGAAGCGTTGGCTGAACTGGGGGGGTACCTCCTGGACAAACGGTTTGAGGAAGTTCGGGGGGTTCCGGATGAACATCTCAGCAGTATCGACGGCATCCGGGATATCCTGCTCAAGGCGGTCACGGAGGATCCCTCCCTGCCCGAGGCCCATTACCACCTCGCCCGGTATTATAGCCGGTACGGGTATACCAGCGATGAACGGCAAACCCTCAGCAAGGCTGTCAGCGCCTTTGATGCCGCCCCGGAGAAATCCGCAACGCGGGTAAAATACCGGATCGATGCCCTGCGCCGTTACGCCCAGGTACTGATCAATGCCCGGGAATTCTTCCCCGCCGAAGAACAGATCACCCAGGGGATCAACCTGTATGAGGATGCGGTAAGCCGCCGCCTGTTTCCCCTGGATCCCCAATTCGGACGGCTCTATGCGGATCTGGGGGATCTGGAGTATTTTACCAAGGACGGAAATATGGAGGCGGCAATTCAATATTATGACCGTTCCGAACGTAACGGCTGGGCGCCGCCGGAGCTTCACTACCGGATGGGTTCCGCCTACTATCACCTGCGGCAATGGGCGCCGGCCCTGGAGCGATTTTTTGACGCCTCCGTGGAAATGCCCCGGAATCGGCGGCTTTTATATGCCCTGGGGAACACCTCCTATATGCGGGGGGATTATCATACCGCCCAGGGATATTTCACCCGGCTTTTGGATATTTTGGATAACGACCGGGCCCGTTTCCCCCTGCTTTCCCCCAATGATACCCCGGAACACATGGATCTGGCCGAGCGGCTGATGGTTACCCAGAACAACCTGGGGGTGACCATGGATGCCCTGGCGGACCAGACCGGCGATAACAGTTACCGTTCCCGGGCCCTGGGTCTCTATGCCGAGTCTGCCCGGGCCTGGGACGCCATTACCCGGAACCCCCAAACCATGGTCCGTGCCGGGGCCTCGGCGCTTTCCACCCCCGGGGTGAATTTGGCCTACCTTAATTCCCGAAACACCCTTAACCCCGTACCGGATTACGAACCCCAGCTATACCTGCACATCGACAAGGATGTTTCTGAATCTTCGATCTGGGAAAGTATTGTCCCCGCAGACTACCGTCTTTCCGACGAAATTAATTTTTACCGTTAATCTCAGGCTCTTCCTGGATGGAATTTGGACTAGATTTTATTTAGGCATCACATAGTATTGCATGGAAACCTCAAGGCTATAGTGCCGGCTAAAAAAACACCTGGCTGATATAGTGGTCCACCGTTACCAGGATCCCCAAAAGGGCCGTATAAACCGCGAATCCCCAAAGGGAACGCTCCCGGACGAGTTTGAGCATAAATTTGATCGAAAAAAACCCCACCACTGCCGCCGCTGCGGTACCGGCCAGCAGGGGCCCCGGCCCTATTCCACCCCCGGAACTGCCTCCAAATTCCTTTATCTGGAGTACCAGGGCCCCCAGTATCGCCGGAATGGAGAGGAGGAAGGAAAACCGGGCCGCAAAATCCCGTTCCAGCCTGCGGGAAAGGGCCCCCGAAAGGGTCAGCCCCGAACGGGATACCCCGGGGATGATGGCAATCACCTGGAGGACGCCGATAATCAGGGCATCGAGCCAGGTCATGGTAACCCCCTCCCGGGGTCGGCCGGGCCTTTTGGAGAGGATTTCGGAAATTCCCAGGGCTGCCGCGGTAATCAGAAAGGCAAAACCCAAGCCCGTTGCCGACGCAAAGGCCCGGTCAATGGGGTCCTTAAACACCAGGGCGAAAACAACCGCCGGTAGGGTGGCAAGCGCCAGGAGGCCCGTGAGGGGCTGTAAAGGCCGGCGTAAGATATTCCCTATATCCCGCCGCAGAACGATGAACACCGCGATAAGGGTACCCCCATGGACCACGGTGTCGAATAACAGGACCGGCTCGTTTATCTTAAAGATCCGCTGCAACAATACCAGATGACCGGAACTACTGACCGGCAAAAACTCGGTGATACCCTGCACCGCCCCCAGGATCAGGGCCTCAAAAATTTCCATACCTTTACCATATGGTTATTACCGGAGTTTTTCAACCGGGCCCCTGGTACCTTGTAAACTAAAAACAGAGAGCCTGTTTCAACCCCCTTTGAATCTGAGACCTCGGGATCGATTTCAGGTCCTTATTACGCTTCCCTGGTTACCACCACCAGCTGTTTGGCGGTGATACAAGAAATCGGTCAAAAAACCCAAAATACCTTTTCGTCCTTCCGGCTGGGTCCGCTCCGGCTGCTTATCCCTATGGGGATATACCATAGTTAACGGCCTTTTCCAATGTATCCCGGGCCGGGAACATGCAAACCAATCCTATCAGTATAAAAGATTCCATACTCTTGAAACTCCGCATTTGATACTGGCCTGGTCAACAAATTAACGATTCATATTAGGGGCGCGGCGCCAAAAAAGGCTGGTGAAGGGCAAAATTTGTCTGCCGCTTAAGATCGAGCAATGGCTTTCCCCCTTACCTTATAGAGGAGTATTGATATGGACAAATTTTGGTCCCGGTTTTGGAAGTTTTTCGGTATCGCCTGGGGTGCGGCGTTTTTCGTAAATATTGGCTGGGGAATCGCGCGGCATTCCGGCGCCGTCATCTATGCCGGTGTGCAGAAAATTGTTGCCATCGGCCTGGGAGTATGCGGCACCATCGGTATTGCGGTGGCGCCGATAGAACGGTATTTTACCGACCGGGGGAACAGCATGAAAAACAGCGCCGCCGGCGCCCCCCGGCGGGGGCTTGGTTCCGGAGATGCCTATGTTCCTGGCTGATGTTTTTGACGAAAGGCTGATAAAGCTGAACCTTAAAAGTACGGATAAGGGCGCGGTGTTTGAGGAATTGGTCGGGGGAAATATCCGTGGTCAAGCCGGAATTAGACCCGGTGGAAATGCTTACGGCCCTCAATAACCGGGAAGCAAAAATGAATACTTCGGTCGCTCCCGGCATCGCGGTTCCTCACGGGTATTTTCGCGGTTTAGACGGCATAATCGGCGCGGTAGGTTTTTCCCGCCAGGGCATCGAATACGGGTCCCATGACAACAAGCTTGTGCATCTGGTGTTTATGATTCTGCTGGGGGACGGCGCGCAGGAACAACACCTGCATATTCTGAGCAGGATTCTGACCTTGGAGAGAATTCAGGGATTAATTCCAGGATATCGAAGCAAGAGTTCGTGTTTTTCAGGTGGTTCGTGGTTATTTTAAATTGAGAATGACGGTCCCTTTTTCGTCATCCGCACTTTCGTGGTGAATTCCTTAAATTCTGTATAGGTATATTTAGTGTTTACACGGTATTAGAGCGGCCATGAAGAAAGGCGTATGAAATTTGGTGTTGGATATGGTGTAGATGATTGGAAGGAGGGGTTCTTCATTAATGGTGAACAAAATATGGATTTCAAATGAAAGTTTGTGAGGGGTCGTGGTTATTGTGGTGAGGAATTGCACCGCTTTCAAAAGAAATCTAAATTTTGAAAGCGGCCAATGCTATAAGTTTCCTATCCGACAAATTACCGCAAAGCGCTGCGGCGTCTTTGTTACCTTGCCGTGTCTGAAGAAATGGGGCTTTGGGGCGCCACTTTCTTGGCAGCCGGTTTCTTAGCGGGTTTGGAAGACGGAGCCTTCTTGGGCAGGGCTTTTTTTGCTTGTGCAGCCGGTTTTTCCGCTTTTTTAGGGGCCGGCTTTTTACCTTTCGATATGCCTTTAAGAATAGCGTTTAGGTCGCTGTCCTTGGCGGCTTCGGCAAGGTCATATTTGTTTTGCAAATCGATCCAATATTCGGCGGTATTGCCAAAATATTTTGCAAGCCTGAGGGCTACGGGAACGGATATTCTTGTTTTCCCAATAACTACCTGCCTTACGGCGGACTGGCTTAAATTGATTGCTTCCCCTAGTTTTCCAGGGTTTAATTGATACTCGTCCAACAATGATTGCAGGACAGATCCGGGGGCTTGAATGGCTGGTTTCGGCATAAAAACACTCCTTAAATTAGTTTATCAATAATAATAATAAAACTTTTTATTAAAACTGTCAAGTGAATCGTTAAAACTTTTATATTTGTTTTAAAAACAGATACGCACCAGCGTCTCACCGCTGCATTTGCCGTTAAAACTAACGAATTTTATTGGAACGTGCGGGTGTAATATCTAAGAACCCGCCTTTCGGCGGGGGAGCTTCAGGGCGAATTTTTCACTACCATATAGTTGGCGGGATATGAAACAGCCGCATATTTGTGTTGTATGTATTTTTTCTTTATGATATATTATAAAGGATTATATTCTTTTCCGTGGCCGTTACGCCGGAGTGGGTGGGTGCGCCCTCGGGCAAAAGATAACCCGCCTTACCACGGAACCGGGCGGATTTTTGGTGGAGCGTCATAGGCCGGAAAAGGGGATAAAAAACAGCTTAATGCTTTTAGATTGGGAGGGATAAAGAAATGGCCAAGATAATCAATTTTGAAAACGAACTTTCCGACAGCATAGACAAAGCCCAGGATATTATCTGGTATGCCTGGGACACGGAAGACCCGGTTGAGCGGCATGCATTGGTAAAAAAGGCGCTGAAAATCGATCCCGGTTGTACCGATGCCTATAACGTCCTTGGATACGACGAGAAAGATGGGGATAAACGGCTTGGATATTTCACCCAGGCCATTGAGTGTTTTAAAAAACGGTATGACCAAAAATATTTTGATGAAACTATCGGCTATTTCTGGGGGGTAATGGAAACCCGGCCCTTTATGCGCGCCCTCCAGGGTTATGGGCAAATTCTTTGGGAGAAGGGCCGATCAAAAGAAGCGATAGAAACGTTTAATTATATGCTGACGCTGAATCCATCGGATAATCAGGGAGTCCGTTATGCCCTGGTTTCATGGCTTTTTATTGCTGATGATCTTAAAGGCGTCCGGAAACTGCTTAAAACCTATACAGAGGGAACCGCTTGTATGCGGTTTTCTGCTCTTCTGTTAAAAATTCTGGAAAAGAAGGATACAAAGCTCATACGGAAACAGTATGACGCCGCCGTAGAGGCAAATGGATATGTTATCCCCTACCTGCTCAAAAAGAAAAGAATACCGGCGGCCATTCCCGATCATTATGCCCTGGGAAGTAAAGAGGAGGCCATAATTTATGTGAACGATGAATATGGCGCGGCCGCATGGAAAACCTACCCGGAGGCGCTCAAGGCCTTGGCAGAGATGGCTAACGAGGGAAAATGATTCGTTGCGAAGGGTTCATACCCAAGAACCCGCTCACATGGGGGAGCCTTGGGGCGGAACCAAGGGTATGTACCCTGAGTCAAATACCTTATGAGAACAACATACCTTGACCGCTTGCGGTGGGGTTGTTGATTTAGTTCATCTTCCCCGATATTAAAAGCTCCTGCAACCCGGCAGCGCGTTAGAAATTCCATTTTTGCCAATTCCATAATTTTATATAATAAAAAGGAGAATTCGGGAAAAAACGGGCTTAGTAATGAGGTGGTACATACCTGGACATGGTAATCCCTATAGATCTTTCAGGTGACTCAAGACTCCATAATGGGTGGGGCAAAGTTTAAGCGCGTTTTGAAACGCGGCCCGGGCTTTTTCCCGGTTCCCTAATCCCATATAACCCAGGGCCATCATATAATAACAGTGGACCTTGTTCTTTTCATCAAGATCGACATCAAAGACAAGAAAATCCGGAAGGCTCACCGCAAAGTAATCCATAGCTTGTTTCTTAAAGAGATGGGTCTCGCCGTAGGCGACCAGCTTGTTAAAACGGGAACGCGCCCCGTCTTCGTCCCCAAGGGCATGCAGGGCAAGCCCTTGATAGTAGATCAGGTGCGGCGGCTGATCATTGTAGTACAGGGCGCCTGAAGGTTCCAGGTCTCCTTCCGCGGCTTTGGTAAAGCACTCACGGGAACGGCTGCTGTCGATATGCCGCAGCGCCAGGCCCATATAATAGTAAATATTATTCTCCCGCGCGTTCGGCAGTTTCCCTTCGCCAAAATTATCATAATATATCGCTGCCTTTTCCAGCTCGGATACCGCTTCTTCGTATTTTCCCTCTTTTATGAACGCTTTGGCGATTCCAATGCGGGCCGCTATATGCTGGGCAGGAACCTTCCCCTCTCCCCCTTCCCAGGGATGGAATTTGCGGGAGAATAGTAATTCGAGGGCCCTTTGATACTGCCCAAGGCCGTTGAGGATTTCGATATAGGAAATGGAGAGATCATCCCGCTTTGTTATCAAATCAATATACTGTTCATACAATAGGCGCTGTTCTTCCGGGGGTATCCCCATCCTTTTATGCAGTTCACAGAGTTCATAAAAAACTCTGGTATCGGTTTTATCAAGGTTAAAGGCCGTTTCAAGTTCCGTCTTCGCGCGGACATAATCATGTTTTTTATTGGCGTAATAAAGGGCAAGGTTTCGATGGACCGTGGTAAAATCCGTTTTGAGGGAACATGATTTCTCCCACATAACGGCGGCTTCGTGATGCCTTTTTTTATCATAAAGAAAACAGCCGGCATAGTACCACGCAAAGGAATCGGCGGGATTTGCCTCTACGGCCCTGCTCAAGACCTGCCAGTCTTCAACCGTATTGGGAAAACAATAGCCGCTGTCTGCCTGGGCCGCTTTTTTCCAGGCGGCCTGTGCATCAGGAGCATTATTTTGTTCAAGCCAGAAGGCAAGATAATAAAAACAAAGGGCGTAAGGATGATCGACAGAATTTATGTATCGTTTTAGTATGGTTACGCTTTCGTCATAAAATCCAAGTTCCGCGTAAGATGCGGCAAGAAAAATATAGTTACGGGGATCATCCCGGAGAATATGCCACAATTTATCCGTTGCATTTTTGGCCGCCGTATCTATTTTTACCATCTCATGGTTGGCAACAAAATCAAGCGGATCAAAACGGAGCGTTTCCAACGCGATCTCCCGGGCACGATCATTGTTCCCGCATATACGGTTGACAATAACAAGAACATTCCGCGTCTTGAAATTCCGCCAGCCCTCATAGAGGGACTCCAAGGCAAATTCCAGCGCGGCAGGGTAGTGCTTCCTGCGGCAGGAGATTTGCGCCAGTTTTAAATAGGCCTTTCCCTTATAATCATCGGACCAGACCGCTTTATAATACGCGTCAAAGGCGGCGTCTTCTTCACCCATTGCCTCTTTGGCTTTCCCCAGATTATAAAAGACATCGCCTTTCTCCGGGTTGGGATTATGCCGGGTTATCGATGTTTTTGCGGCCTCAAAACAGGCGAGGGCGCCGGCAAAATCACCCCGGCGGAAAAGCAGGTTGCCATAGGCGTTATTAATACGGATATCCCGAGGGTTACGGGCAAGTCCCTCAAGATAATAGGCGTCGGGCTCGTAGGTTGCGTGGCGGTATTGCTCCAGATGCAGCCCTGCCAGATAGAGGCTCTCGTTATCGGCAATGTCCTTCGGGTTTTTCAGCGCCCTGGCGGGATCGGGCAGCGGCTTAAGGGTATCAGGCTCCTCCTGATACACCAGGGGGGCGATCCCGGCGGCTTCTATCCGCAGGGTGATATGTTCCGGACCGGAAGGAGGGGGAATGATTTTTTCATAGACATCATTCGGCGAAAGAACCGCCCTATCCTCAAAGAAAATATTTTCGCCTGCGTAAAGACGGATGACCGCATCGGCTATATATTTCGAGGCATAAACGGTGATAGTAACTTCATCTTCCCTCCGTTCCATGCCCAAAACCAGATCCTTGCTGGCGTTTTTTACCATACCGGCTTTTTTATAGGGCAAAAAATACTGGGTAAAGTTTTTGTGTTCATAGGGCGCAAGCCAGGTGAAATCGGGCTGATTGTCGGTGTACACCCCGGTCATAAGTTCGACATAGGGGCCGTCC
Organism: Treponema sp. TIM-1; assembly: GCF_046533115.1. Lineage (NCBI taxonomy): Bacteria > Pseudomonadati > Spirochaetota > Spirochaetia > Treponematales > Treponemataceae > Treponema > Treponema sp. TIM-1. The sequence continues at coordinate 59,271 of NZ_JAJQRC010000005.1, read as the reverse complement.
TCGTCGGTAAGGTTCCGATCCCAGGCCTTGCCGAAATCGCCGCAGCCCCAGGTCCACTGTTTCTTGCCGGGCGAAATATGGTGATCCGCCACATGGAGAACCCCTGCTTGGGCCCGGTAATCATAGCCCCCCACAAAATCATATTTTGAAGAATAGGCCATATACGAAGTGGGGACCTTAATGTTTTTATAGCGGGAGATATCAACTCCCCGGGAGTAATCCATTTTATAATACACCCCGGTCGCCAGGGGGAACCGGGATACATCGCGCTTCCCGTGATCCATCACCGCATGTACGTCGGGCGGGAATATTGACTGGGTTTCGTCATGTACCGGTACCGCCGGATTAGCCCACCAGAGAAAAGACTGGGGTTCATCGGTAGGGTTGTATAACTCGGTGTGAATTTCAATAAAAGCCGCCCCTTTCCTTAAGGTTATGGCGGTGGACGCCTTGGTTCCGTAAATCCTGTCCCGTTCACTGAACCAGAAGGTTTTATAATCATCATGGGAATCGTCAATGGTATACTCCACCGGACCAAAGGTATTCGGACGGTGATGCTGGGGCCAGTTAAATTCAATTCCTCCGGAGATCCAGGGACCGGCAAGTCCGACCAGCGCCGGTTTTATGACACGGTTATAATAGACAAAGTCGTAGTTGTTCGTTTTATCCAGGGCCCGGTAGATCCTGCCGCCGATTTCGGGCATTATCTGTATCTGCAAATATTCATTTTCAATAAATACTATGGTGTATTCTTTTTCTTCTTTCTTATCGCAAATGCTGTCTATAATAGGATATGGATAGACTTTCCCGGAACTTCCCTGGTAGACCCGTTTCTCCAAAAACATGGGATTTTTATTTTGTTCCCCAACGCCGTAGGTTGGGATAGATACTTTTTTTTCATAGATGCTCAATTCTGCCATTTTGTTTCCCCTTGCAGCTGTTTATGTTATAGATTCAGTTCTCCCCGTCGCATATCTTAATTTGATAATTACCAAACGGGATAAGATTAAGCGGTAGATTAAGGCTTTCGGTAACATAAAATGACGGCGGCCGCCTGCCCCGGTCTACGATTGCCTCTCCATGGGGCACACCGGCGCGCATAACAAAAAAGCTTACCGACGGATCATTATACTTTATATGTAATGTGATAAAATCACTTTCTTGCAGAGTACCATCGCTTATTTTTTTTGCCAGTGTTTCCCCGGTAAGAAACGAAATTATCAGATACATCGGCTGGGTATTGCTGTCGCCGAGGAGCCAAAATTCTTCATTGTCGGGGTGGGTCCCAAACCCCGCAAATTCTTCGCGGTTTACGGTAACGGTTATAAGCCGGTGCGGACCGTATCCCTCTTTTGGTTCATATATCAATTTCCACAAAGTTTCCCCATAGGGGGTATCCAGCTCGTCATGACCCGGACAGAGACGCATAATCAGTCCTTTTTTTTCCAGGCTTTCCATGATTTGTTCGGTCATTTCCACCGCCTTGAGATTGAGGATAGTCATTATAAGGCCTCCTTTTTGCCCGATCTGTTTTGGGCTATGATAACTAACAAGAGAATTAGACCGGTTACGATTTTTTGCCAGTAAGAATTAATATCTCCCTGCAGATTAATGATATTTTTTGTAAAGCCAATAATCAAAACCCCGCAAATAGTAGGACCCACGCCTCCCACACCGCCCGAAAGCAGGGTACCGCCGATGACTACCGATGCTATGGCATCCATCTCCCACCCGTCCCCGCTGACAGGCTGCCCGGCGCCGAGACGGGCACATAGAATAACACCGGCCAGGGCGGAGAAAAATCCCGTTATTACATAAGCCAGCATTTTGTTTTGCTTGACCCGTAAACCCATCATTCGCGCGGCGTCTTCATTGCCACCAATCGCATAAACACTGCGGCCGAAACTTGTTTTACGGGTAACAAAGATCATCAGGAGAGCGGATACTAAAAAAATAATAACCGGGATAGGAACGCCGATAAAATAACCGCGCCCCAAAGCAATAAACGTTTCAGCCGATCGGTCTACCGCTATGGACCTCATATCGGTCAAGAGGTATGCTATACCCCGGATCGCCATTTGTACCGCCAGCGTTGCGATAAAGGGTACGATTTTAAAGTTATTTACGATAAAACCGTTCACCCCGCCTATAACAATTCCCGCCAGCAAAGACGCCAGCATGGCCGGAACCAATCCATAAACAGATAATTTTGCGGCGATTATTGCCGAAAGAGCCACGGTTGCGCCTACGGATAAATCAATTCCCGCCGTTAGTATCACCAGTGTCATGCCAATGGAAACCAAGCCTACCATACTTGTCTGTCGTAATACGTTACTTAAATTACTGTAGGTAAAAAATTCCCGGTAAATAAGCGATGCCGCCAATATCATGACGCCTAACGCTATAAAGGTTCCGTTCTCGGTGATGAGTCTTTTTATTGTAGAACGTATATGTTTATTCATGGTGCTGTTTATCCTTACAAGGCGTCTTTCCGCAGATAAAGGGCAAAGACAATAATTGCCGATTTAATTATCAGTGAAAACGCATAGGGCACATTGTTCATATTAACCATGGTTGTTATCAACTGCATGATGAGGGTGCCGATTATTGTCCCGATGATCTTCGCCCTGCCGCCTGACATCGAGGTACCGCCTACCGCTACCGCCGCGATACAGTCCAGTTCAATGGCTTTACCGATATTATTTGGATCGGCGGACAGCATACGCATGGTTTCAAAGGAGGCCGCCATACCCGCAAGCAGGGCGCTTATGATATATACGGAAATTATTACCCAAACGGTATGTATTCCCGCTAGATAACATGCCCGTATGTTATCCCCCGCCGCCTGAATATAACAGCCGAAGGTGGTCCTCTTTAGGATAAAAAGGGCAAGAACCGCGACAATACCAACAATGGCAACCTGAACCGGAATTATCCCGCCAATCCTGTACAAGCCTATGGTCGCATAGGTGTCATTGTAGAAAGAAATGACAACCCCATCGTTAAACAACTGGGCAATCCCTCTGCCCGAAATCATTAAAATGAGGGTCGCCACAATGGGTTGAAATTTAAATACCCCTACCAGTACGCCGTTAAACAGGCCGAACAGAAGGGCGGCGCCGAGGGCAAGGACCAGAGAAAAACCAAAGGAAACATTATTCTGGATTAAAAATTTCGCCAGGACAATGGAGGACAGGGCCATGGTTGAACCTACGGAAATATCAATGCCCCCGGTGGCAATAACAAAGGTCATCCCGATAGCTATCATCATCACTGGAAATGACTGTAGGAGGATATTCCAAAGCGTATTAATATGTACAAAATTTGGCGTTATAGCGACGTTTAAGGTCACCATGCCCAGAAGTACTATACCTACGCCGTATTTTGTTAAAACCTCGTTTGCCCTGATGTTAATCATGATCGCCCTCTATCCCTGCGGTTCCGGCTCCCGCGATTGAATGGATAATATTCTGCTCCGTGATATCAACACCGGTAAGGGTTTTCATATTGACGCCTTCGCGGATCACTTCTACCCGGTCACAGTTTCTGATCAGTTCCTCAAATTCGGAGGATATAAACAATATGCTGATGCCATCGTCCGCCATGCGTCGTATCAAGGTTTCAATTTCCCGTTTTGCCCCGATATCGATACCCCGGGTCGGCTCATCCATAATAACAAGCCGTGGTTTAAGGCATAACCATCGGGCAAGAATCGTCTTTTGCTGGTTTCCACCCGAAAGGTTCATGATGTTTTGTTCCCGGCTCGGTGTTTTTATCTTGAGGGTTTGTATATATTCGTCAACTATGGCATTTTGTCTGGATTTTGAAAGAATACCAAAGCGGCTTGTTTTATTCAGATTGGCGATCAATATATTATCTTTAACCGATAAATGGGGAATAATTCCTTCCATTTTTCTGTCTTCGGAACAGAAGGCAAAGCCCCATTTTATGCCATCCCGAGGGACACGAAATTTGACGGGCTTCCCGTCAATAGTAATACTGCCCATATCGTATCTGTCAACGCCAAATAATATCCGCGCGAATTCCGTCCTGCCTGAACCAAGCAGGCCCGCTAATCCGACTACTTCGCCTTTCCCAATGCGTATGTTTAGTCCCCGCAGCTTAAACCCGCAGGTAATCCTTTCGGCACGGATAAATTCATCGAATGTTCTGTCTTTACGGTCCTTGTGCTTTTCAAGTATTGATGTGGCATCCCGGCCAACCATTTTTGAAATTAACTCTTCATGGGTCAGGGCGTTTGTATCATATTCGCCGATAAGCTGCCCGTCTCTTAATATAGTTATTTTATCCGATATTTCAAAGACTTCGTTGAGCCGGTGTGAAATAAAAAGAATAGAAATGCCCTGGGCTTTTAGTTTTCGTATTACGCCGAATAATACGTTAACCTCATCCTCATCCAATGAAGAGGTAGGTTCATCCATAACAATTAACTTTGCGTCAATTGAGATAGCCCTGGCGATGGCGGTCATCTGCTGGATCGCCGTCCCGTAACTGCCGAGGGCGCGGCTAACATCAATATCAAGGCCGAGTCCCTTAAGTAACTCCCGGCTCTTGTCCCTGGTCGTTTTCCAGTCAATCACCCCCTTTGTTTTTATTTCTCTCCCGATAAAAACGTTTTCCGCCACCGTAAGCTGTGGGATAAGGCTTATCTCCTGATAAATGGTGCTTATCCCCGCGCGCTGGGCTTCCAGGGCATTGTTCGGCTTAAATTCGCGGCCGTCAAAAAAGATGCTTCCGCCGTCCTGTTTATAGATGCCGGTCAAAATTTTTATCAGCGTAGATTTACCGGCGCCGTTTTCCCCCATAAGCACATGGACTTCGCCCTTCTTAATACAAAAGTTAACATGATCAAGGGCCGTTACACCGGGAAAGTGCTTACTTATATTTTGCATCGAAATAATATAATCATCGCTCATTGGTTAGCCTTAAATTTACGAAAGAGGGAAATACGTTCCCCCTTCCGCAAGATTATTATTCAAAGATATACAGAACCTTAAAATGAGTCGGGCATATAGGCGTCAACGTTCGATTTATCAATGACCCTCCCGGGATTCTGAATATAGGTCGGCAGCTTTTCACCCCGTATTAATTTTTCGCAGGCGTCAAAGGCCGTGGGTCCAAAGAAGGGGCTGCACAGTATGGTGGCCTCCATTTCATTCTGCTGAATCAGAAGGGCGGCGTCTTTGAAGCCCCCCACCCCGACTACGGCAATATCCGGCCCGGGTTTATATCCGGCGGCCTTAAGCGCCTGGAGAGCCCCAATGGCGCACTCATCATCATGACCGTAGACCGCGTTGATTTTCCCGCCCTGGGACTGGATAATGTTTGTCATTACATTCTGGGCGATTGAACGGGTGAACTCGCCGTTTTGGGTGGCTATAATTTTGAAGTTGGGGTATTTGGCAAGCTCATCTTCAAAGCCTTTCTGGCGATCAATGGCAACGGAGGAGCCTGGGGTACCGGTTATCTGTACAACATTGACCGGCTGGCTTGTTCCGAACCGTTTAACCAAGACCTGGGCGCACTGCTGGCCTTCCCATACAAAATTCGCGCTGATAAGGGAAGCGTAATCAACGCCCGGTTCGCCTTTTGCGTCACGGTCGATCAGGATAAGGGGAATACCCGCCTTTTTTGCCGCCGCAAGGGCAGGAGCAAGTCCTTCGTACTCTCTGGGAGCAAGAAGTATTACATTCGGTTTTCGCGCGATAATATCTTCCACATCCGAAACCTGTTTGGCGGTGTCTCCCTGGGCGTCGGTATAGATCAGTTCAATTCCGCGCTTCTGGGCCTCGGCGCGGATCGAGGCCGTTTCCGCCACCCGCCATGCGTTGTTCATTTCCATCTGGGAAAAGGCTACCACCATTTTCCCTGAACTGCCTCCGCTTTTTTGTCCCGCCGCGCTGACCGTACCAATGAGTAACAAGCTAATCAATAACATCAAAAAAAGCCTTTTCATTTTTTCCTCCTATGGAAATAATCAGGGGATACCCCCTATATAGAGTTTTATTCTATCACCGCCTCTTTCATATCGCCATGCATTATTTTATCCATTATAATGGATTATCTTCCATTTTCTGATTGCGAAGATAAAACAACCGGTGTATAGTGTAGTTATGGGAAAAATCGAAAATCCGCAGAAAGCCGATGGTTTTCAGAACGAGTATCTCTTTGTCCTGCCCGATAAATTTCTTGCACAGCTTGAGAGTGATGAATTATTCCAGTCCCTGGTAGTCACCGACATCGGCTACTTTCCCCATGCGGCCTATCATTTCCGGCAGCGGCCTCAGGGGTGCAAGACCGCCATTTTAATATATTGCAGCGCCGGGTCCGGGTTTTTTTCGATTAATGGGGGAGAAACAAAAACCATTTCGGCGGGACAGCTTACGGTCATTCCCCCAGACACACCCCATACATACGGCGCCTCCGAAACAAATCCCTGGAGTATATTTTGGGTCCACTTCAGGGGCGTTCTTTTCCGGCCCTGGTATACGATTGTCTCTCAATACGTCCCCATCATGGTATCCGATGTTTTTGGAGAGAAACTCAGAGAACTGTTCCGCCAATGTTTTACCCTATTAAAAACCCACTGGAAGAATGAAGAATATTTTTATATGTGCCAGCAGGTGGGGACGATCCTCGGCATGACCCTATGCGCCGGCAAGGAATCGGAAATCCAGCTCACCACCGCCGGCAGTCTCGGCCTCAAGGATACCATTGTTTTTATGAGGAAACACCTTCATGAGGTGATCACCCTGGACGATTTGACCCGGGTGTCGGGATTCAGCCCTTCCCACTTGCATAATCTGTTCAAGAGCGCAACCGGTTATGCCCCCATAGAATATTTCCTGCGTATCAAAATACAGGCTGCTTCCCAGGACCTGTACTTTTCCGATTTGCCGGTTAAGGATATCGCCATTGCCTACGGCATTGAGGACCCCTATTATTTTTCCCGGCTTTTCAAGAAAATTATAGGGGTTTCCCCCGTGAAATACCGATCCCAAGTTAGAGGATAAGCCCCTATCCGGCACTTTTGTGGTTTTTCCCCGCCCGCCCTTGTTTTTTTTCCCCCAACTGATTACGATATGATCCCGGGGTTTGTAGTGGTGATGGCCGCCCAACCCCGGTAGTTATGGCAATAGGGGGGCATAGGGCATGAAAAGCCTGCGGACCAGATTTTTTCTTAATTTTGTCGCTTTGGGTATTCTCATTGCTCTGGGGGTTGGGATTGTCATGTATGTCGAATATCACCGGTATATTCAGGACTCCTATGTCAGAACCCTGACCGGTCTGGCGGACGTGATAGAACACCGGTACCCGGTTATCGCCGATCCGGACTATCTCATAACCGAAGGAAAGGTGAATTCCGATACCTATTGGCAGATACCCCGGGATATGCAGGTCTTTGCCGATTCCTTTGGCCTGGCCTATATCTATCTCCTGATAAATGACGGTACCGGCTACCAGTTTGTTTTTGACACCGATGATCTGGATGACATAACCGATGCCAACGAGGCTTTTAAGATCTATATGGCGGAGGATGTTCCCGAGGAACTGGACCTGGCTTATGCCACCGGGAAACGCCAGTTCAGCGCTCCCTATACCGACGAATGGGGCTCCTTTGTCTCCCTTTTTTGTCCCCTTTCTTCCGGGGGCAGGGTAACCGCTGTTCTTGGTCTGGACTATGACATCTCCTTTATTGCCGGTCTGGAGCAAAAGGCCTATATCGCCCTGGGGACAGCCCTGGGTTTGGCGATCCTGGTTTCCGGCCTGGTGGCTTTTTTCGTGTCCCGTTCCCTGCTCCGGCCGATCAAGGAAATGGTCAATGTGGGAAGTGCCCTGGCGGATATGAATTTTGATGTGGTAATTCCTGTTAACCGGTGGGACGAAATCGGTAATATGCAGCGGGCCCTCAATACTATCCGGGACGAGCTCAAGAAAACCTTGACCTATATCAACAACGAACACTTAAACCAAAAAAACATCAGCGACAAGCTCCATATCTCCATTCGCGAATCCTCCGACGGCCTGGAAGTGATAACCCGGAACATGGAGTCGGTACAAAACAAGGCGGATGGGCAGATAAAATCGGTGGACCAAACCGCGGAATCCGTGGAGGGGATCATCCATCATATCCGTTCTTTGGACGAGGCGGTGGAGACCCAGGGGAAAAACATCGATGAATCCTCGGATTCTATAGAACATATGGTCAAGGATATTGAAGCGGTGCGGAAGGTGGTCGAAGGGGTCCACGATACCACGGCCAAACTGAGCCGGGCCTCGGAAACCGGACAGAAGATGTTGAAAAACCTCCGGGAAGATTTGGGGCGGATAGCGGAACAATCGGCGTTTCTGGAGGAGGCCAATGCGGCCCTGGTAAACATAGCGGCCCAGACCAGCATCCTCGCGATGAACGCGGCCATTGAGGCGGCCCATGCGGGGGAGGCGGGAAAGGGTTTTGCCGTGGTGGCCGGGGAGGTACGGAGTCTGGCGGAATCATCAAACAAGGAATCGGGGACGATCAGCCAGGAGATAAAGGAAATGCGGGAAGGGATCGACCGGATCCAGCAGGTATCGGTGGAGACCGTGGATACCATGGAGGAGATGTTCCGGGAAATAACGGATATGGAGCGTTCGTTTAACCGGGTAATGGAAGCGGTGGAAGCCCAGGCGTCTAATGGCGGCCGGATATTAACGGCCCTGACCACCCTGCGGGATACGGCCAACCAGGTTAGGACCGGTTCCCAAATGATAAAACAGGAGAGCGGTTCCATTCACGGCATCGTGGAAAACTTAAAACATTTATCCCGGGATGTAAACGAAAGCGTCACCGATGTGCAGACCGCCTGTCAAGGAATAGCGGCCTCCCTGGAGGCGGCAAAAACCATAGCCACGGGCCGGAATCTATCCGAATAAGTCCCTGGTTGCAGTAGGGAGAGATTTTAACCACGAACCTCACGAACCACACGAACAGAATAGAAAAGGAAGATAAATTTGCGTTTTTAGCTGTACCTCTTTCCTGCTTTCCCACGAACAAGGAAGAGAATTCAGGTATAAATTCTGGAATATTGAAGCAAAAGTTCGTGATGTTCGTGTCGTTCGTGGTTAATCCTATGCTTCCTGCGTAACATGAGTTATTAACGACACAACGACATATTTTTTTTGACAAATGTTCAAACCCATGGTATAATACCCCTGTATATTTCAAAGGAAGTGAGGCCGGTCCCTTGGGGCCGGGTAATCCTCCGCTATCCCGTAACTGTGACCGGGAATTTGTTTCGGAACTTGGTAAGCGGCTCCGAAACGAACCGATTCCGTCATGACAGGCGCTGAAAATCAGCGGATTTTCGGTGTCCTGTTACCGCCACTGGGCAAACCGGGCCCTAAGGGTCCGTTTGCCCGGGAAGGCCGGCGGAAAAGGCCGGGGCATACCCTATGGTGTGCCCCTACCCGCAAGCCAGGAAACTTTGATATACGCCGGGCCGTTACGGTCCGTCATCATTTTTCAGGCTTCGAGGATAGGGCCTTGAGAGAACTGCCGATTTCCCATCCGGTATTTTCCCCAGGACCTCTTTTCTTCGGAAAGGAGTAATGTATGTTTTCCCCCCACCTTCTTTTTCGCAGGAGTCTTTTGCTAAGAAAGGCGCTGCCCCTCTTTTTCCTGTTATGCCTGGTTATGGGCTCGGTTCTGTTTTCAAGCTGCGATTGGAGCGGCGGTGATAGTGGCGGAGGCGGGACCCTGACCGGGACCTGGAGTTCCGGTTCTGATGGTTATGAAATTACCAGTACCACCCTAACGTATATTAGTGATTATGGTTATGGTTTTATCGGAAACATTCGGGATCGTATCGAATTTTCCCCCACTTCGGGGGTCATTATAGTTGAATACACCACCCCGCCGACTGCCTATAACCCGCCGGGTAAATTCCAGGGGGTCTATTACAAAGACTTAACGGCCAATTCGGTAAAATTGGGAAGCGCCTATACCGTTGCCGATTACACAGTCCCGGTGGAGGTAACCACGTTAGCCCTTGCCCGGGAGAAATTTAAGCTGGAAAACATAGCCCTTTATGGCGGTGAGTTAACCGCAGCCACCCCGCAGACCAGACAGTAAACGGGCTCCGATGTTTTTCCCCAGGGCCGGGAAATTGTTCCCGGCTTTTATACTTTTTTGTCTCGTCCTGGCGTCCCTTTTCCCGCAGGAGGCGGAGGAAGGGGATGATTTTTTCGATGAGGAGGTCCTCCTTTTGGAAGACCTGGAGGGCATCACCATCACCGCAAGCCCGGAAACTACCCAGCAGTTAACGGTAATCACCCGGGAAGAAATTGAAAACGCCCATGCCCCGGACCTGGCGGTTCTTTTGCAGGAGACCCTCGACCTGGGCCTTACCCGGTACGGCCCCTACGGGAACCAGACGGACATCAACATGCGGGGCTTTGATTCGCAGCGGATCGCCTTTCTTATCAACGGGGTCCCCGTAAATTCCCCCATGACCGGCGACTTCGACATTTTCCTCCTGGACCTCTCCTCCGTGGACCGGATCGAGGTTATCTATGGGGGATCCGATTCCAAATACAACGTATCCGGCAGCCTGGGGGGGGTCATCAATATCATCACCGTTAAAAAAGAGGCCCCGGGCCTGCGGATTGGGGGCAGTTTTGCGAATACCGCCGCCCTGCCGGGGAAATACTACAAACCCCGCTCCGGCGATCAGGACCCCCAATGGCAGGACCTGGTTGACACCCAAAACTTCACCGTTTCCCTGGGCTACGGCGCCGAAAAATCCTCCTGGTCCGGGGGGCTTTTCGCCAACCGTGCGGGGAATCATTTTCTTTTCAAGGACTATTACGGCAGAACCCTCCGCCGGGAAAGTAATGAGGTATGGGATACCGGCGGCTCCCTCTCCTATATCCGGGATCTGCCGGATGAGGCAAAACTCATCCTCGGCGGGGACCTCTCCTACGGCGACAAAACCATCCCCCTTTCGGGAACTTCCGATAGGGGGGAATCCCAGCGGGATTTCTCCACCCGGCAGAACCTGCTGCTGGATATGCCCCGGGCCTTTCGGGACGAGCTTTCCAGCGAGGCTTCCCTGTCCTATGCCTGGTCGGTGCGGGAGTATGCCGCCGCTTCCCGGCACGATCAGCAGGTCCTCACGGCGATCAACCGCTGGACCTGGTATCCCCTGGATTGGCTCACCCTCACCCTGGGAGGGGACTACCGCTATGCCTTTTTGGATTCCACGGACATGGGCCGCCGTGACCGGCACGACGGCGGCCTCTACCTGACCGCGGAATTTCAGCCCATGCGGCGGGTTCTCCTCATCCCGTCGATCAAGGCGGTTTTCCCGGGGAGCGGAACCGCGCCGATAGTGCCCGTTCCCAAGCTCGGTTTTGTCTGGACCCCCACGGATGCCCTTACCCTCAAAAACAACTATTTCCGCAGCTTCAAAATACCCGATTTTGAGGACCTCTACTGGAATGGGGGCGGGCTCTACGGCAACCCGGACCTAAAAAGCGAAGACGGCTGGGGCGCGGACCTGGGCGCCGCATATCAGGCCAATGACCGGATACGCCTGGAGGGATTTTTCTTTACCCAATGGACCGTCGATTCCATCCATTGGTATCCCTCCGGCGGTACCTGGAAGCCCACCAACGTGGGGGAGGCGGTTTTTTTCGGCCTGGACGCAAAGTTGGACCTTGACTTCCCCCTTTCCCGCCCTCCCTTTGAAAAAATCGGCCTTTCCTTTTCCTACCACTACCTGCTGAGTTACCTTTTGAGTTACGGCTATTCCTTTGCCTCGGACAAACGGATCCCCTATATGCCCCGGCATACGGTGGGACTTTCCCTGGCCCTGCCCTGGGCACGGGGCTTCCGGGGCTATGGCGGCTCCCTCCAGCTTTCGGGCCATTACGAAGGCCGGCGCTATGCGGATACGGTCAACCTCACCGGCTTAAAACCGTATTTTCTGTTAAACGCCAACCTCACCCAGGGGATCGGCAGGAATTGTTCGGTCTTCGCGGTCCTCCGTAATATCCTCAACCAAAGTTACGAGTCCTTTGACGATTATTATATGCCCGGCCTGACCATAACCCTGGGGGTGCGGGTAAATTTCTCCGGAATTTAATATAAATTTTTGCTTTTTGCAGCCACCTGTGTTAAACTATCATAATGAGTCTCTTTCAAAACTTGCTCGGGGTTTGAAAGCGGCTCATATACACGGGTTTGACCAATTTGGTTGTTTTTAAAACAGCCTCAAATATTAAAATTACCAGGAGGAAGAAAATGAAAACCACCAAAACAATGCTTTGTCTTGTTCTGGCCCTGTTTGTATGCGCCGTTTCGGCTTTTGCACGGGGAGGTTCCCAAAGCCAGACCGGGGCCGGGGGTTCAAGGGAGTTGAATCTCGTATATAGCGGAACCCCCCAGCCTGCGGAAAAAGAGTATTTCATCGATGTGTACGTCAAAAAGTTCGAGGCCCAGTACGGGGTCAAGGTAAATGTGGAATTTATTTCCCAGGCCGATACGATTCGGAAGATCGAAAGTGAACAGGACACCAAAAACTTGATCAGCGACATAGTCTACGTGGATACCGCCAACATGACCCCCTATGTGAACGGCGGCTGGATGGAGGATATTTCCCCCTTCATCCATAGGGGGATTACCCTCACCAAAATGTACGACGAAACCACCAATAAAGGCGGCGTCCGTTACTTTGTTCCCAATACCTTTGATGTCTATATCCTGGCCGCCAATGTGGACGCCCTTAAGTATCTGCCTGCGGGCCTTACCAGGCAGAACGTCATCGACGGCATTACCTGGGAGCAGTATGTCCAGTGGGCGGTCAATATCGCCCGGGGCGAGGGGGTGGGAAAAACCATGATGCCCGCCAATAACCAGGGTTCCCAGCTGCTCTACCCCATGGCGGGTATGAGCCTTGCCTACGGGGGCGGTTTTCCCGAGTTTACTTCCGCGGGCTTTAAGAAGGCCCTGGAGCTTATCGCCGCCCTGGCGGCGGGAAACGCCTTTTATCCCGAGCAGGCCCAGTATACCGCCCCCACGGACCCCATGCGCAGTGGTGACGTGTGGCTTACCTTTGCCCACATGAGCCCCATCGGTATAGCCTACAATGCGGCCCCCAATGAATGGGTCATCGGCGCCGCGCCCAAGGGCAGCAAAGGGGCCGGTTCCACCTCCGGCGCGTGGTGCTGGGGGATTCAGAAGGGGGCGCCCCACCTGGATCTGGCCCAAAAATGGATCGACTTTGTTACCACTCCCCAGAACAACTATGATTTCTGCGTCAACAACGGCGGGGTGTTGAGCCCCATCAACGAAGTCGGCCCCCTCCTGGGAACGGGGGATGTGATAATGACCGCGGGGAACAAGATGCTGGGCAGTACCATAGTCAGCGGGGTGCCTTCTACCCAGTACAAGGATTGGAACGCGGTAAAGCTCCTCTACCATGACGCCTTTAACCAGGCGGTGAGTTCCAAGGCTGTTCCTTCCGACGCCTTCCTCCGGGATCTTGACGCCAAGGTTACGGCCCTGCGGAATTAAGCTAAAGGATCGTTAAGAGGACCACGAACCACACGAACAGACCTTTATGCTTTGATTTTTGGGATTATTCTTGAAAGATAGGCTTGATTTGACACGAACACCACGAACTTTTGCATAAAATTCACACTTTTGTTCGTGAAGTTCGTGAAGTTCGTGAAGTTCGTGTGGTTTGTGTGGTTCGTGGTTATTTTCTTTTATCAGTTTGTTGTACACAGGGGGCACATGAAAAAATTTACCCTTGGCCGCGCTTCCGCGCCCTGGCTGCTCATGGGCCCGGCCTTTTTATACTACGCGGTCTTTTGGCTCATACCGGTACTGGAGGGGATTGCCGAAGTTTTTACCGGCCTTGAGGGCGGCTTTACCCTGACGGGGAATTTCCGCCTCATGGCGGAATCGGATCTGTTTGTTCAGTCCGTGGTAAACACCGCCCTCTTTGCCGGGATCTCCGTGGTCCTCCAGTATGCTATCGCCCTGGTGCTGGCGGTTTTTCTCAACATCAAATTCAAGTTTTCTAACTTTCTCATGTTTATCGCCATGATCCCCATGGCCATTACCCCCACGGCGGTGGCCATCCTCTGGAAAACCGGGCTTTTTAAAGACGGCTGGATAAATTCCCTGCTCATGGGAACCGGGCTCGTTACGGACCCCCTGCTCTTTATGAACGCCGAGGGTTTTTCCGCCCTGCTCCTCATCATCCTCATCGATACCTGGACGGTCACCCCTTCGGTGATGATCATCCTTTCCGCGGGGCTCCAGGGCATAGAAAAGGAAATGCGGGAAGCGGCCTATACCTTCGGCGCCGGCAAGTGGCGGATATTCAGGGACATTACCCTCCCCATCCTGCGGCCGTCGATCATGACTTCCATAATCCTCAGGCTCATTGCGGCGGTGCAGGTTTGGGCCATCACCGTCATGGTCCTGGGCCACGGCAAGGTTCCCTTCCTGGTGGAGCGCATCGCCTTTTACGAGGATATTATTCCCGGCCTTGATACTTCCGGAAAGTTGGCCTTTACCTATTCCTTTACCACCACGGTCATTGTCTTTGCGGTAACCCTGGTATATTACCGGATCAGCAAACGGGGAACGTATCTGGAGGTCCTCTGATGGATAAATACGGCATTATCCAAAAAACAGTGATAGCCCTGGTGTTGGCCGGCATGGTGATGCTGGTGGTGATCCCCCTGCTTTATTTTGGGGCGGTGGCCCTTTCCAGCGCCGTGGAGATGAGCGAGTCTCCCAAGCGGATCATTCCGTCCATGCGGGTTACGGTCAAGGTCGCCCCCGCGGAAAACAACGAATTTGAAATATTCTATGACCGGCGGGACGGCAGGGGCTACCGTTCGGTTATTACCAGCGCCGACCCGGCCCGGCTGGAGAACCATTTTAAGCGCCAGTATAACGTGAATAAAACCGGGCAGGAATTAATCGAAGATTTCAGCCGTACCTTACGGGAAGGGCCCCGGGAATTTTCCTATGCGAAGGCTCCGCTGTATAACTTTGCCCAGTTTTTTAAGATCGTAAACAACGCCGCGCCGGCCCTTAAAAACAGCATCATCGTTTCCCTGCTCACCATACTCATTTCCCTCACCCTGGGCAGCATGGCGGGTTTTGCCATGGCCCGCTATGACTTTCGGTTTAAGGAAAAGATCAATGTGGGGATCCTCGTGGTCCGGATGTTCCCGGTGGTAGGAATATCCATACCCATGGCAAAACAGCTCATCCGTTTCGGCCTCTTTGATACCCAGCTCGGCCTTGCCCTTTTGTATTCGGTTCCCAATATCGCCCTGACCGCGTGGATCACCTCCAGTATCTTTATGGGAATAAACCGGGAACTGGAAGAGGCAAGCCTCATCTTCGGCGCCAGTGCTTTCCAGACCTTTATCCATATCACCCTGCCCCTGGCCTTTCCCGCCCTGGCGGCAAGTTCCATGTACGCCTTTAACACCGCCTGGAACGATACCATCTCGGCGCTTATTCTGACTAGCCGGAATCAGACCCTTTCCCTGGTGGTTTATAAGGCCATAGGAACCACTTCCAGCGGCACCCAGTATGCCGCCGCCGGGAGCATTATCTTGATTATCCCCGCCCTAGTGTTTACCTTTATTGTCCGCCGCTACATCAATCAAATGTGGGGCGGGGCCAGGCTGTAAAGGTTACGCCCGGTTTTACGCCTTGGAGGTGTGATGAGTTATTTGGAATTACGGAATTTACAGAAGCGCTATACCAAAGACGGCCCGTTGATCGTCGATCACATGAATCTTTCCATCGAAAAGGGAGAATTTATTGTGCTCCTCGGCCCGTCGGGCTGCGGCAAAACCACCACTATCCGTATGATCTCGGGCCTTGAGGAGGTTACGGGGGGTGATATTCTTATTGACGGGGAAAGCGTTTTGACCAGGAAGCCCAAGGATAGGGGCGTGTCCATGATCTTCCAAAGCTACGCCATCTGGCCCCACATGACGGTCTTTGACAATATCGCCTATCCCCTGAAGCTGCAAAAACTCAAACCCGCGGAGATAAAAAGCCGGGTCGAAGCCGCGGCCGGGGCGACCGGTATCAAGGGCTTCCTGGACCGTTACCCCCGGCAGCTCAGCGGAGGCCAGCGGCAGCGGGTGGCGGTGTCCCGGGCCATCGTGGTAAAGCCGAAGATCTTCCTTATGGACGAGCCCCTCTCCAATCTGGACGCGAAACTGCGGGTGACCATGCGGACGGAATTAAAACGGATCCACCGGCAGGAAAATTCCACCACCATCTTTGTTACCCATGATCAGGCCGAGGCCATGAGCCTCGCGGACCGGATCATCGTGATGTACCGGGGAAAGATAGAACAGATCGGAACTCCGGCGGAAGTATACCGGAACAGCGCGACCCGGTTTGTCGCCTCCTTTATCGGCACCCCGCCCACCAATTTTTTCACCGTAAAAATCGAGAGAACCGGAGACGGCCTTGCTGCCCTTTGTTCCGATTTCCGTTACCGGGTCCCCCCGTCCCTGATCGGGGCCCTGGACCCCTACGAAGGAAAAGAAGCCGTCCTGGGCATACGGCCTGAATTTTTCGGAATTGTCCCGGGTATGGAACGGGGCGAGTCCTGGATCTGCGACGGGACCATTGATTTTGTGGAGCCCCAGGGGAGTTATGCCATTCTGATAACCCATATCGGCGGGGCGGAAATCAAAATCGTCAGTTCCGAATTCCTGGAATTGCCCTTAAATACCCGGGTGGCTTTGACCGTAAAGGAAGCCATGTTTTTCGATCCCGCTTCGGAGAAGCGGATAAAGCCGTGATGGGGCATTGCGGACCCTTGACGAGGGGCCCCTAAAAGCGGAAGATTATATATATCGAGATGTTCTAAACCGTAAGGAGATAAAAGCGTCCCTTTACCTTTTAGGATGATTTTATAAGGAGCCATAGATGAGTATTATTGAATATGTTGAAGCCCGCGAAATTCTTGATTCCCGGGGCAATCCAACGGTTGAAGTGGACGTGATCTTGGAGGACGGATCCCTGGGACGGGCGGCGGTTCCCTCGGGGGCTTCCACCGGCGAACACGAGGCGGTGGAACTCCGGGACGGCGATAAGGACCGTTACCTGGGCAAGGGGGTTCTCAAGGCGGTGGCCAATGTGAATGACATCATTGCCCCGGAGATCCAGGGCCTGGACGCCCAGGAGCAGGTGGATATAGACCGGACCATGATAGAACTGGACGGGACGGAAAACAAGGGAAAACTCGGCGCCAATGCCATATTGGGGGTGTCCATGGCCGTTGCCCGGGCCGCGGCGAATTATCTTGATGTACCCCTCTTTAAATATTTGGGGACTTTCCACGCCAACCTGCTCCCCGTACCTATGGCCAATATTGTCAACGGGGGTAAGCACGCGGACAACAAGATCGATTTTCAGGAATTCATGGTCATGCCCGTGGGGGCCGAATCCATACGGGAAGGGGTCCGCTGGACCGCCGAGGTTTTCCATACCCTCAAAAAGCTCCTCAAGGACGCGGGAAAGAACACCGCCGTGGGGGATGAGGGCGGTTTTGCCCCGGACATCGGCAACGAGGAAGCCCTGGACTACATTGTCAATGCCATTGAAAAGGCCGGGTACAGACCCGGGGAACAGTTTGGTATCGCCCTGGACTGTGCCAGCTCCGAGCTTTTTGATGAAGGGGACAAAAAGGGCTATAAATTCTGGAAATCCAATCCCGGTAAGCTTTTTTC
The DNA here is from genome assembly GCF_046533115.1 of Treponema sp. TIM-1. Classification (NCBI taxonomy): domain Bacteria; kingdom Pseudomonadati; phylum Spirochaetota; class Spirochaetia; order Treponematales; family Treponemataceae; genus Treponema; species Treponema sp. TIM-1. The sequence goes on along the minus strand of NZ_JAJQRC010000005.1, from coordinate 41,481 downwards.
CGCCGACGAGATGATCGAAATCTATACCAAATGGGTGAATAAATACCCCATTATCTCCATTGAAGACCCCCTGGATCAGAACGATTGGGAAGGGTATGTGAAGATGACCAAAGCCCTGGGCTCGAAGATCCAGATCGTGGGGGATGACTTTTTTGTAACCAACACCAAACGCCTGGAGCGGGGCATCAAAGAAGGGTCCTGTAACTCGATCCTCATCAAGGTGAACCAGATCGGCACGGTAACCGAGACCTACGAGGCGGTGGAGATGGCCAAACGGGCGGGGTATACCGCCATTATCTCCCACCGTTCCGGGGAAACCGAGGACAGCTTTATCGCCGACCTGGTGGTAGCCCTGGAAACCGGCCAGATCAAAACCGGCTCCATGAGCCGTACCGACCGAATCTGTAAGTACAACCAACTCCTGCGTATAGAAGACCTCCTGGAAGGGGTGTCCCGTTACGCGGGAAAAGCTGCGTTCTACAACCTGAAAAAATAAAGCCCCTATTCTAATGCCCCCCGGAGAAGTCCGGGGGGTAGGGGAAGGGAATAGTTTTGCTTTCCGCTTACCCGATGTGTTTTAATACCCGGTTCCCAAATCCCATTTTTGAACGGTCACAATCGAAGTTACGAACAAATACACCAACTCATTTCCGCCGATCCTGGCTGCCGGAACTTGTAATCCGCCTGTTTTTTGGTTATCGTTTATAAGTGAGGATCTTCAAGAATATGTGGTTCGCCCGGTTTGCTCGGAAGGAAGGGATAGGGGACAGCGAACTCAAGGCGATAGTCAATGATGCGCTTGAGAAAGGGCAGGCGGAAGCCGACCTTGGCGGGGGTGTCTACAAGGTGCGAGTAGCCCGTCCCGGCGAGGGGAAATCAGGCGGTTACCGGGTGATCGTGTTCTTTAAGAGCCAGTTTCGCACTTTTTTTGTTTATGGGTTTGAGAAGTCAGTCAGGGCGAATATCGATCAAGGGGAAGAACGAGGGTTCAAGAAGAGCGCCAAGGATGATTTTTCACTGACCGACGCAGAAATATCAGCCCGCATAGCAAGAGGAACCTTGATAGAAGTCCTTTAGGAGGCCAAAAATGAGATACAAAAGCGAAATTTTTGAAGTAATACACCAAGAGGCAGCCGCAAACTTTGAAATTGGGGCAATTTCCGCCGCTCGAATGAGGGAATATGACGAAATGTGCCTCGTCCAAGAGTCGAAACCGGCCAAGGAAGCCCCCGAAATTACGGAGATACAGCCCATTAATTCAGCGCCAGCTGGAGTTTAGGGATTTTGGGGAAATCATTGGCGGGTATCTCAATAGTTTGAATTTGCAATTCCTCCGCCCTAACTGCTCCCCCCCTTCCTGAACATCCTGATGATGGCCCCCACCTGTTTGTCCCCGGTAATCACGAGGAGGAAAAGCCCCACCGCGGTAAAGATAACCAGGGAGACCCCCAGGGGAATGCCCTGGGCGGCGAGCCGGCCGGAGCCGGAGAAAGCGGTCCTTAACCGGGGGCTTACCCACAGAACCGGGGCCACCGCAATGGCGGAAAAGAGGGCCACTTTGAGGGCATAGCCCAGGACCGATCTCAGGACCGTACCCACGGCGATATGGGGATTCCGGCGGAGAAAAAAGAGGAGCAGGGCGGTATTCACCGCACCGGCCAGGGACAGGGCCAGGGCGATTCCCGCCCCTTGCAGGGGACCGGCCAGGATCGCCGCCAGGATCATATTTACCCCAAAGGACAGCAGCCCCGCCAGGGTGGGGGATTTGGAATCACTCTGGGCATAAAAAGCCGGGGCCAGGATACGGTTCAGAGCGATAAAAAAGAGCCCCGGTATATGGAAGGTAAAGGCCGCCCGGGTTAAGCGGACCGATTCCTCGTCAAAGCTGCGGGTCTGGAAGAGGAGGCGGACCAGGGTCTCCCCCTGGGCAAGGGAAAAAAAAGTGACCGGAATGGTGATCAGGGCGATAATATCCATGGCCGACAGAAGCCGCTGGTTATAGCGCTCCCAGCAGGCGGTTTTCGCGTCCTCCGCCAGGTCCGGCAGCAGCACCGTCCCGATGGAAACCGCGAAGATCCCCAGGATAAGTTCCTGGAGCCGGAGGGAGTATTGCAGGCTGGAGACCACCCCTTCCCCGGCGTTCCCCGCCAGGGCCGTGGAGACCAGGTCGTTGAGCTGGTAGGCCGCCATGCCGATGATGGTGGGTCCGATGAGCTTAAGGACCGCCTGGGTACCGGGGTTTCGCATGGCCCGTTTCAGGCCCGTAAAAGAAAAACGGAACCCCATTTTCAGCACAAAGGGAAACTGGATAGCCGCTTCCAAAAAGCCCCCCAGGAGTATCCCCACGGCCATGGCCCGGGCGGGGTTCGCGGTAAAGGGGCTTAAACCATAGGCGCATAAAATGGTAACCAGGTTGAGCAGGATCGGGGCGAGCCCCGAGGGGGTAAAGATCCGGACGCTGTTCAGAATGCCCTGAAAAAAGGCCGCCAGCGAAATAAAGGCCAGGAAGGGAAACATCAGCCGGGTTAACCAGACGGTTTCGTCGAATTCTTCTATACCGAAAATAGGGACCAAAAGGGGGGTGAAAAGGATCCCGGCCATCACCGCCAGGGTTACGAAAAAGGTCAAAAAAGTACAAATAGAGGAGAGGAATTCCCGGATCTTGCCCTGGTCATTTTCCAGGAGATATTCCTTAAAGGTTGGGATAAAGGCCACCGAGATGGAACCTTCCGCAAAGAGCCGGCGGAATAGGTTGGGGATCAAAAAGGCCACGGAAAAGGCGTCCGAAAGGGCGCTGGTTCCTAAAAGCGCCGCCTTGGTCATCTCCCGGACCAGGCCCAAAACCCGGGAAACCAGGGTGAGCAGGGACAGGGCAGAACCATGACGCACCAGGGACCGGACAGAGCTGCTCATGGAAATAACCTTAACGATAAATCGATTTTTCCGCAATCCGGCCTTTATGGCCGCTCATGGGTCTTGCCGCATCTTTGCTTTGAGGGCTTCCAGGGCGCTGTCGGCGTTGAGCTTCTCAAATTCCCCGGCGGTTTTACGGGCCCCCTCGTCGGTTTCCCCCAGGGCCAGTAACAGTTCCTGCTCCAGAAGATCCGGATCAATGCTCCGCTCCCGGGCGGCAAGACCGGGAAGCTGCCGCCGCAGCCGGGCTATCACCCCGGTTAATTCCCCGATTTCCCCGGCCAGGGCGTCCCGCTTCGCCTCCAAATTCAGGGCCTCCTTTTCCGCCTCCAGGGACAGGGCTTCCTCCCCCCGGGAACGGGCCAGATCCACCCGGCCCTTCCATTTGGAGAGTTCCCCGGTTACCTCCTCAAGCTTTTTCTCCGTCAATTTTAAGGTGGTAATATAATGGAAAATATATTCCTTGGCCCCGGCGGCATCCATGCCCGTAAGATTATCCGCCGGCAGTTTCGTTTGATCCATAATTTAGTATATCAAAAGAAAATACCATCAAACAAGATAAAAAGAGCCGAAAATATAAGTATGAAAAAAAATAAGTTGAAAGAGCTGCTCTGGGTAATCGTCTTTTTGGTGGGCTGTCTCTTTTCCGTCCGGGCGGCGGAATTGCCCCAGCTCTCGAAGGGGTCCAAGGATCGGTCCCCGGGGACCGAGGCGGTGTTACTCTCCGGAGGCGCCCGGGGCCCCTACAAAATAGTGGAAAGATCCGACTGGTCCCGGTATGATAACGGCCGGTATGTGGGCCATGTGTACCGGGAGGTTCGGGCCTCCATCCTTCCGGAATCGAACCGGGACGGTGCCGGTACCCAGTGGTACCGGGGCAATTTTTTTGTCCTTGAGGAGACCCTTCGGGACATGCGGCAGAGCGCCCAGGCAGTGGACGCGGTGATCCCCGCCAGCTTTGGGCTTACCTCCCGGGGGGAGCTCAACATTGAGGAGGATCGGGGCTTCCCGTCCCTGCGGGGGTTCCCGGCTTTTCCTAATGAACCGGTCAAGGCGGGGGTCAAATGGACCGCCCCGGGCCGCCGGGCGGTGGACCCCCTCAACGAGGGACATCCCGTGGTGGTTCCCCTGACCGCGGAATATGAATACCGGGGGGTGGAACTATACCGGGATACTCCGGTACACCGGATCTTCGCCAAATACGCCTCCCGGCACCGGCAACCGGGACCGGGTTTTAATCAGGTCCAAGGCACCCATGATGTGGATATTCTTATCCGGGTTTCCGACGGTATTCCCCTTTTGATGCGGGATACCCTGGACGAAACCTATACCTGGGCCGACGGATCCGTGGTGCGGTTCCGGGGCTTTACCCTGACCTTCGGCGAGGGGATCGTCCCCCTGGACCGGAATTCCCTGGCCCTTTCCATCGGGAAGGTCCTGAAATCCAATCCGCCCCACCGGCCTGATCCACCCTCCCGCCCTGATCCGGTCCCCTCCGGCGGCCGGGGACCGAATCCGGCCATGGACGCGGCGGGGATAGATGTCGCCGAGGTAAGCGAGGGCCTGCGCCTTACCCTGCGGGATGCCCGTTTTTATCCTGATTCGGATGAATTTCTTCCCGCGGAACGCCCCCGGCTGGATCTTATCGCCCAGGCCCTGCGCCAAATTTCCGACCGGACCTTTCTGGTAGAGGGCCATACCGCCGCGGTGGGCTATCCGGCGGGGGAAATGGAACTTTCCCTGAAACGGGCCAAGCGTATGGTGGATGAGCTGGTCAGCCGGGGCATCCCCGCAGATCGTTTTATCTACAAGGGCTGGGGCGGCACAAAACCCCTGGGGGATAACGGAAACGAGGCCGGCCGGGCCCAAAACCGCCGGGTGGAAATTACCATTCTGGAATAGCGGAAGGGCCGTATACCACTCCGTCGGGTATTTTTATGTTCTAGTATGAAGACGGAAATTCACCCATAAACGCTTGCCGCAAAGACCCCTATCTTGTATATTTAGAAGTAGTCTGGGAACTGCGTAAAAGGCCCCATCCGGCCTTGTCCCCGGATTGCCAAGGAGGGTCAGGATGTCCAAAAAGGTGATTGTTTTTTTAGCCAATGGCTTTGAGGAAGTTGAGGCCATAACCCCCATAGATTATTTACGCCGGGCGGGGATTGAGGTGTGTACCGCTGCCATCGGACCGGATAGGACCGTCACCGGGTCCCACGGTATCCCGGTCCTGGCGGACACGACTTTTCCTGAACTCACCAAACAGGGCAAGACCACAGCCTGGGACGGGATCCTGCTCCCCGGCGGACAACCGGGGGCATCGAACCTCGCCGCCTCCCGGGAACTGGGTTCCCTCTTACAGGAATTTGCCGCCGCGGGAAAATGGGTCTGCGCCATCTGCGCTTCTCCGGCGGTGATCCTGGCCCCCCTGGGCCTCCTCAAGGGCCGCCGGTTTACCTGCTTTCCCGGCATGGAAACGGGACTCTCCGACGGCCAATGGTCGGAAGATCCGGTGGTGATCCACGACAATATCATCACCAGCCGCGCCGCCGGCACCGCCGGCCTCTGGGCCGCAGCGATCATCGGAAAACTCCTCAGCGACGGGGAAGCTAAAAAAATAGCCTCCGCGGTACTGCTGGATCGCTGACGGTAAGTATACGTGAAGAAGAGCAAAACCCTTAAGGACGGTATAGGATGATTACCGAACGGCTCAATCCCCTCAACGACTTTCTATTTGTTAAAATCATGGGCGAAAAGGGGGATGAGGAACAACTGTGCGCCTTTCTCAATGCCGTGCTGGGACGTAAAGAGCAGGACGCCATAGAGTCGGTAGAGATCCTCGAAAACAAGACGATTACCGCCGAGGTGGTGGGGGACAAAACGAGCATTCTGGATGTGCGAGCCCGGACCGCCTCCGGGGAGCGGATAAATATAGAGGTGCAACTTCGAAATCTGGGGAACATGGACCGGCGGAGTCTGTTTTACTGGAGCCTAGAGTTTTCGAGGGGTATGGAGGCGGGGCAGGATTACCGTGAAACGCCGAATGTGATAGCGATAAATATCGTGAATTACGAGTTTCTGCCCCAGGTACCGGTGTTTCACACGAGTTTTCATATCTGGGAAGATACCTACCGTGAGGTATTATTGACCGATGCCCTGGAGATACACTTTATTGATATGGTAAAGTTCCGGCGGCAAGGGGAAAAGGACATCCGGAACGACCCATTGCAGCGGTGGCTGACGTGGTTTGACAAGGACAGCCCACAAAGGCTGGTAGAGGAGATAATCAAGATGGATACGGCGATACAGAAGGCGGAAGAGAAGCTGGTATATGTTTCCCAGGACAAAGAGGCCCTGCGGGCGTACCAGATGCGGGAGATGGCCTTGTCCGACTGGACCAGCGGGCTGAACCATGCCCGGGAGGAAGGGATACAGGCAGGTATCCAGGCAGGAATACAGGAAGGGATACTGAAGGGTATAGTGAAAGGTAAGCAGGAAGGCCTACAGGAAGGCCTACAGGAAGGCAAGCAGAAAGGCAAGCAGGAAGGGAGACGGGAAATCGCCTCTAAAATGAAAAAGCGCGGAGTACCCATTGACCAAATTGCGGAGGATACCGGGCTGTCCGGCGAGGAAATAGAGCAGCTTTAGGAACCGCCCTATGGCGAAAGTCAGGATAAATGTCTATATAGACGGACCTGTCTCCCGGTTCAGTTTTCGGAGTTTCCCCATTGATAATCCCCTGCCCGGACAACCCGTTTGACGCCGGAGAACCTGTTTTTCCTCTGCCAATAAGTTAAGAAAGGGGAGTGCTATTGAGGTTTAAGCGCAGCCAAATTTTATCCCCTGGGCCTGTTTCAAAAGGCCGCTGGATTCAACCAGAAAAAATCCACCGGTAATCCGCCAAAAATCATCAAAAATCGCTTGACATTTGGGCCAAATATTCCGTATTATAAAAATGTACCCGCAAGCACTATTGATGCTTGTCCCGCCGAACAGTGTGTTCGGCATTTTTTTTATACAGGGCCTACCCACAGACCATGGCGGGCCGACAGGAACCGCCCTATGGCAAAAGTCAGGATAAATGTCTATATAGACGGCTTTAACCTCTACCATAGCACCCTCCAACATACCCATCCTGATTGCCGCTGGCTCAACCTGCTGGAACTGTCAAAACGTCTGATTAACCCCGAAACCGAGGAGATTTGTAGGGTTTACTATTTTTCAGCCCTTACTACCTGGATACCCGAGCGGGCAAAAAAACACCTACTCTATATCCATGCCCTCCGCGCCATAGGGGTAAAGGATGTTTTGGGTAAATTCACCCTTCGGGAACGCAAATGCCCCCTCTGCGCCGGGCGGTATCAGGCCCATGAGGAAAAGAAGACCGATATAAATATCGCCATCACTCTGCTTGCGGATGCCGTGGCGGACAAATTTGACACGGCCCTCATTCTGTCCGGGGACAGCGACTTGGCCCCGGTTACCACCAAGCTCAGGCAGCTTTGTCCCAGCAAGAAAATCGGCATCATCGTTCCCCAAAATCAGTCCGCCATGAACCTCAAACAACACGCTGATTTCTTCAAAAAGATACGGACCAGAGACTTGAAGAGGTCCCTCCTGCCGGAACAGGTAACTTATAACGACAAAGTCATTATTGCCCCTGCCGGCTGGTTACCAACTTTGAATACTGAAAAGTAGCTTTTATCGGGCATCTCGGTACTCAAACGACGCATGATACCGTCTCCCGGTGTATTCCGAATAAGCATAAGCCTTCCCCCCGGCTTCCCGAACCGCGCTATTGTTTTATAAGGAGGCTTTCGGTATACTCCAAGGTATCATGCGGCCTTTGAAATTCCGCCGGATTTTCAAAGAGGCCCGGTTTTTTAAGGAAGGATACCCATGAATCAGGCCCTGGAAAATCTTAAAACCCGTGGTTTTTTTCAGCAATGTACCAACCCCGAGGGGCTTTCGGCCCTTTTTGACGCGGGACCGGTGACCTTTTACGTGGGCTGTGATCCCACCGGGACGAGCCTCCACATCGGCCACATGGTCCCCTTTTTCGCCTACCGCCACCTCCGGGCCGCGGGCCACAAGGGAATCGCCCTGGTGGGGGGGGGGACCGCCCGGATTGGGGACCCCTCGGGGAAGACCGAGCTGCGCCGGATGTTGACCTATGAGCAGCTTGATGCCAACACCGCGGCCATCACCAAACAACTGGACCGTTTTTTGGGGTTTGACGGGGACGGCGCCCGGTGGGCCAATAACAAGGATTGGCTCGCGGACCTCAACTATATTGACTTTCTCCGGGAGATAGGCAGCCATTTTTCGGTTAACCGGATGTTGAGCTTTGAGGCCTATAAACTCAGGCTGGAGACCGGGCTTTCTTTTATCGAATTTAACTATCAGCTTTTGCAGAGTTACGATTTTCTGGAATTATACCGCCGTTACGGCTGCCGCCTGCAAATCGGCGGGGATGATCAGTGGGGTAATATCGTCGCCGGAGGGGACCTCATCCGGCGCATTGAGGGGACCGAAGTCTTCGGTATGACCTTCCCCCTGGTAACCACCGCGGACGGCAAGAAGATGGGCAAAACCGAAAAAGGCGCGGTCTTCCTGGACCCCGGCCTTACCAGCCCCTATGAATTTTTCCAGTATTGGCGGAACGTGCAGGACGCGGACATCCGGCGTTTCCTCCTGATGTTTACCTTCCTGCCCCCGGAGGAATGTGATGCCCTTACCGCCCCCGGCCGTAACCCCAACGAGGCCAAGGAACGGCTTGCCTGGGAAGTAACCGCCCTGATCCACGGAAAGGAGGAGGCGGACAAGGCCATGGCCGGGGCCCGGGCCGCCTTTAGCGGGGGCGGGGATAGATCCGGTATGCCCCAGGCAACACTCCCCCGGTCCCGGTTTGCGGCGGGCTATAACGTGGTGGACCTCTTTACCGATGTGGGATTGGCCCCCAGCAAAAGCGAGACCCGCCGCCTGGTCCAGCAGGGCGGGGCCTTCGTGTCCGGCGATGACGCCACCGGCTTCCGGGTAATTACCGACGTAGCGGCCCAGCTCACCACCGACGACCTGAACGGGGAGGGGGAACTGATCCTCCGGGCCGGAAAAAAACGGTATTGCCGGGTGCTTACTACCGAATAGCCATACCCAAGGCCCCCCTTCCCTCGGTCAATCGTTTCGGCAAACCTTAAATTTTTAAGAAATTCACCACAAAGTAGACCGCTATGCGGTCAATTAAATGAGCAGAAGGCGAAGAAGGAAGGAAGAATAAAGAATTAAGAGGGAAAAATGATGAAAAATAGGACGAGCCCCTGAACACGTCAAACTCTCCTCTCTCTTAATTTCCCTTTTTCGCCTTCTTCGCCTTTGTGGTCAAATTCCAATTCTCCTCCCTTCTCTCTCCTAACTCCTCTCTTTTCTCCCTTCTTCGTTCGTGTGGTTCGTGTCGTTCGTGGTTAACCCTCTTCTCTCCTAATTCCCTTCTGCGCCTTCGTGGTTAAATTCTTAATATTCACTATGCCTTTGCGGTGAATTTGGCGCCGGGGCCGAAATTTGACGTTTTTTTGCATTTTTTTAAAAAATTTTTAAAAAAAACGAGATTTTTGGACCAAAAGGGGATATAATTATGGGTATAGATTTATTGCAAGGAAAAATGTCCGGAAAAGAGACCCGGCAAAAAAAGGGAAAGGTCATGGTTCATACTACCGGTTTTTTAGCATCATCGGCTTTTTGTTTTTTTCGACGGAGGTTCATTCTTAGGGGGTTTTCCTTATTTGATCTACGGTGTATTGTAGAGAGATAGGATCGGCCGGGTGATAAAATGGCTCGGACTGGTTCCTTAACGGCGTCCTTAAAAAGAGGACCCCGGGGCAGCGGCTTTCTTGGCGGAACGTACGCTGCCTCCGGGGAATCACTAAACGCAGGGTAATGATACCCCATTCGGGGCTGATTTTCAATGCGTATAGTCCTCTTTTTATATGGAAGCGTCCTTCGGGGCGCTTTCGGCATTCGGTGATTGTGGCCGGATGAATATAAATACAGGAGGGCTTTATGTTGAAAAAGAGCCTAATTTTTGGAAGTGTGGTGCTGTTTTTGGCGGCGCTGATCACTTTGACGGGGTGCCCCACTTCCGTCGATGACGATAGTTCCGGTGCGGCCTATGCCCACCGGATCTACGGCGCCGCCGTGAGCCCCTATCAGGCGCAAAAGGCGATAAACCGGGCCGTTGCCGCAGGGGAACCCATCGTTCTTGAGGATGGTCTTACCATTTCCCCCTCGGGTCATTTAAACTTTAAAGGCGCCCGGGTCCGGATCAACGGCCTGGTAACCTTTAATGGCGGCGTGATTAATGTGGTAGGCGCCCAGGTTGAATGGGCCGAAACCGGGTCTTTGTACCTGGGCCCGGGGGACGGCGCCTACATCCACCAGAAGGGTATGAATACCAACGGCGTTCTGCGTGACCATCTGGTGGAATATGTGGACAGACTGGAAGACATCATGGCTACCGCCCAGGCCGCGGCGGTAAGTAAATTTACGCTGGGGCAACTTGCGGATTACGATTATTCCACCGACAGCAGGGGCATTGACGCCCGGATAGTGGCTGAGAAACTGGAACGGCTTTACGTGCTGGACACCCTTACCCTTCCCATTGACGGGACTGCTCCCAGCCTCATAATCACCGGTCTGGGGACCGTGGATGTTACCGGTACCCGGCCCAATGTGACGGTGGGGGGTACCGGCGCCAACTTAACCTTGGGGACCTGTTCAATCCTGACCACCAGCCAGGGGGGTGTTATCGTATATACCCCTACGGGGACGATATTACCCAATATCGAGGTACAGGAGGGAAAGGAGTTAAAAATCCAGGCCGGCGCCGGCGCCTTGACCATCCCCGGTAAACTTACGGGAAGGGGAACCCTGGAAATTACGACCGCCCCCACTGCCATTTTCATTGGAGAGGGCGATGGTAACATTAAATTTTCCACCGCGGTCAATACTCCTATCCCCAGCCCCTCTACCGATCCCACCCTCGATATTAGGAGTACCGGTACGGTTACCTTCGCCGATTCGCTGACTATTCGCGGTGGAGGGGCTCGGATAGACGGTAATGTGGAGTTTAATGGTAACGTCGATACCACGGCGGCAGAGTTATCCCTTAACGGTAATGTTACCCTGTTAAACCACATTGCCGCCTCCGCTGCCAACCCCGCTTCCGGCGAATTAGCCTTTGGTACTAATGGGTTGACCCTGGCGGGGGGTAAGACCATCTCCGTTAAGATCACCCCTGCGGGGGCGGAACCGGTCATTGCCCCGGTATTGACCGCCGATTCCTGGGTAGAATTAACCCCTGCCGGTAATGTAACCCTGACCGCTGCGGATCGCCCCACCAGAAATAATGAGGATGGGGTGAACGCCGCGAAAAAGATTATTGTTGCGGGCAACAACCTTGAGATCACGGACGGTACCTTGCAGGTGGCTCCGGGAGCAAGATTCGAGATTGATGGCCGGACCCTTACAACAAATATAGACACTGAATATATCGGTTACCTGGCCGTGGCCGATACCGGTACCCTCAGTTTGGTGGATACCGGCTCTGTTGGAATTCCCGCGATAGGGATAGGGGATACGGTAATTACGTCCCCGGCCGCTTCCACCCTCAAAGCCTCGGGCGGGACCGTGATCCTGGGGAACAACAAGATCCAGGGGGCCACTGCCGGGGCAAAACTGACCGCGGCCACCGGCGGGCAAAGTCCCTCCATTACCGTGGATCCTGCTAGTGGTACACCAGGAAATAAGGTTCTTATCCTGCAACAGGTGGACCTGAACCTGGCCGGCCATGGCAGCCTCGTGATAACCGGGGTTGGTGTGACCGCCAACCAGGTAAGCCTGGCCAATCTGGCAAAGATTACCTTGAACAACGGAGAAGGCGGAAAGACGACCGACCGGTCCAGGATCGGCAATACCACCGTTTCCGCCATCCTGACCGGGGACTATGAGGGTATAATCCCGTCCACGGCCACCACCAGCCAGGCCGCCTGGTCCCTGGCCCACAAGGGCGGGGCCAATGTGAGCATTATCGGCGGCACCAATACTGTTACCCTTGCCAAGTCCGGCACGGCCTTTGTCGTCGTTCAGTAAGGCCGGTATTCCAAACCTGCGGGGCCCAATGGCCCAGGGCAGTACGGAAAACGAAGATCCGGCCTGGTTCCGGATAATTTAAGGAGTGTTTTATGTTGAAGAAATATATAATTTTCGGCAGTGTTGTCCTGTTAATGGCGGCGCTGTTTACCCTGACGGGGTGCTCCCAGGCCACCGACAGTGACGGAGGAACCACATTCCTCAGTGAGAATCACCTGTTCGGTAACGCCGATGCGGCTGCCATCAAGGCGGCCGTAGAATCCGCCAAGGCCACGAACCGCCCTGTCATTCTGACGGCTGGTACGACCCTGATCGGTCCCGGAGCTACCCTCCCAGCTCGTACGCTTGCCACCGTCGCCAGTTTTGGGGATGTACCCGTCCGGGTAGAGGGGAGCGTATGGGTAGAGAACAATATCATTGTGAACGCGGCCTTCGCAAGCCTTGTCTTTGATGATGGAGCCACCATAACCGTAAGGGACGGAGGCGCTTTTATATACACCGCGGAGGATAACCGTATCCTCACGGAGGGTGCTAACGGCTATAAAGTGAAGTACATGACCGATCCCCTTATGGCAGTTCAGGGAACCGACGAGCGTATTGCCATTCCAAGCTATAATCTGGGTGCGGATTTTAGTGATGTCGCCCCCCATGTTACCCACCTTTATGTGGTGGACAAGGTTACCCTTGGTGCGACATCCGATGCGGGGATCCCCGAAATCATCCCCCTGGGGGAAGTGGATCTTACCGGAAATGTCGACATATTTGCGTCAAGCCTCGCTGGTATCCAATTCACCGCCACTGCGGTCCTGACCAGCAGCGTCCCGGGGAATGTTACGATTGACCTGCCGGATGAGGCGGTATTACCCACGATCAAAGCGGCTACCCCCATCACCATCGCGATACCTGATGCTATAACCAACTTCACCATCGCCAAGGTTGAAGGTCCCGATACGCTTACGATCAGCAATACAGGCACTACACCCAGTATTGCAGCCCTCCGTATTGACGAGGTTATTGATTCGGGCAAGGTTGTGGTAAATACTCCGACTCTGGAGGATGGAGCTACTTCTCCTCTGGAATATGGGTTATTCATCGCCAAAAACAATGCCGGTGTCATCACCCTTAATACCACCGATACCGCAGGTATCACCGGGCATCTTGTTGCCGAGAATAATACCGGGACGATAAACATTAATACTCGAGATTTTAATGGTACCGACGCCAGGCTTGATATTCCCAGGCCTGCTGGCTTTCCTGACAATGTCGCTCCCTATATTCTCCCTGGCACCGGCACGAATAGCGGTACCATAGCCATTAACGCGGATGATTTTACCGGTGAGGTCGAGATTGCTACTGCCAATTCCGGTACCGTAACCATTACCACCCCGGCTATCGGCGCTGCCGTTACGATCGCGTCCAATAGCGGAACCGTAAACTTTGTTACCGATAATCTTACCGCAGCGGCTGAGATCACCACCAACACCAACACCGGGACCGTAAATTTCACCAAAGGGCTTATCGATCCAACCCTCGCTGCTAACTTCATCGTAAGCCCGGCCAATAACGGCGCCATTAACTTTTGGGGTCCCCTTGAAGCTACCGCTACTCTTGGTGCCAGTACCAGCCTTATTGGCGGCAGCGGCACGGTAACCTTTGCCGGCGAAGCAACCTTCAATGCGGCCACGACCATAGGCTGCAATACGGAATTTAAAGCCGGGGTGATCGCAGACATCTCCACCGGAAACCTCACCCTGGGCGGCAATGTTACCCTGGCTCACGGGGAGGACATTACTTTGACTAGCGGTAACTTAATCCTTGGGGCTGGTAAGCAGATCCTGGTGGGCGCTAACCCGGTATTGGCCGCGGGGGGCAATGGGGTAACCATTGCCGCAGCCGGCGCAACCCTGGCCGCGGGCCCTGCCCGTACCAGCGATGCTGACGACACCTACACAGCCGACAAGACCCTGACCCTGAGAACACAGCCGATCACCGCCATCACCGGCGAACTCAAGGTACTGGGCGGCGGTTATTTCAGCCTTTTAAATCAAAATATCACCCTTGGTGCTGCTGGCCGCTTGACCCTGGAAGACGGCGCTGTTCTTGACTTAGCTGATGGTCTTGATACGGCTATTAGTACCATTAATATTGGAGATACGACAATAGCCGCCGGTGCGGCTGCCAACGACGCGGCGGTCCTCACCGCCTCAGCAGGGCCGGTAACCCTTGCGAATAATAGTATCTCCGGCAGCGGGACCCTGGCGGTTCCCGAGGACGGCGGCGACCCGGTCATTACGGTAGGCGACTCCAGCAGTGGTGGTAAAACCCTTACCATAAGCGGGGCCAACCTTGACCTGCAAAATAGCGGTTCTTTAGTAATCGTGGGACATGGAGCTTCAGGTCTAGGAACAAATAAGGTTCGCCTGGAAGGCAGAGGAGGACAACCCTCCGCCGGTAAGATCACCCTGAGCGAGGAAACATCGGCCACGGTCACCAGCGGATTGAGCAATAGAACCATTGCGAGCAATGGGACGATCCGGGGAAGCGGTGTGCTTAGGGCCGGCGGCGAAACCTCCACCGTCCAGGTCGGGGACATAGCCGGCGGCGATATTGCCAGCTTGGACATCCATGGACCTTTAGCTACCTATAGCACGACAATTGACAACGCGGCCACGGTGGTGCTTCCCTAAGGCCGCCCCGGGAAACTGTCCGAAAAGATTTCGGACAGTCCCTGACGGGTTTGCATACGCCCCTTTACCGGGGTAAAAAGAGCGGTCCGGAAACGGATAAGTTTCCGGGCAGAGTTGAGCACGTCTCCTATAACCAGGAGCGTTAAACAGGAGTTTTTATGAAAACGAAAGTGATATACGGGATGATAGCTTTGTTAAGCGTATCATTATTTTTTCTAGGCTGCCCCACAGACGCGAGCGACGACAGCTCCAGCACGTATGACCAATCCGGCGGCAAGAAGCCGTCCTCGTCGCAGGCGGCGGCCGCGGTGGCAGACTCTTTGAAGGACGCTTTTGCCGCTGCCAGTTCCTCCGTCAACGTAAGCGTGAACGGTTCCACCATCACCCTTACAAACACCGGTGCCCCGGGTACCCCCATACCCCTTCCCCTCGGTACTACCACGGTTCCCTCCGGTGTAACCCTTGCGGTGCCAGCAAGCGAAAAAGTTACGGTACCCCCGGGGAGTATCCTTTCCATAGCGGGTGACCTTACCGTGGGAGCTGGGGTCGAGGTTACCAATAACGGGAATATTGAAGTGGCGGGTGGTACCTGCACCCTGGGCGCCGGCGTAACCGGCACAGCTACCGGTACGGTTACCGTTAAGTCAGGCAGTGTGATTAAAGTCGGGGCAGGGGCCGGGATTCCCGGCACGACAACCATCGTGGAAGCCGGAGCTGAAATATACTTCAATGGACAGACCACACCGTTTATCGGTACCAGTTCCAGTGTTCCCGCGGCGATATTCCAGCTTGGCTCCGGCGCCCAATTTACCTTTACCATTAATACATTTGCCATAGACGGTGTGGTGACTTTGGGATCCAACTTCTTGCTTAACGCTAGTGCACAGCATCTGACAATTAAGCAGGGAAGTAAGCTTATTATCCCGTCTAGTATTACCATGACGCTGATTAACGATCCAATACTTGGTGAGACTGGCGCTCAGATTGCCCTTACGGGCGCCATTACACAAAGTGGAACGGGAAATTTCTATGCAAGCGGCGATAACAGTCCGGAGGCGACTCCTCAAACCGGCAAAACCTACGAGTGGAAAGCCGACGTCAATGGTGCGGGACCCGGTTGGGAGGCAACATCCTAACCCCCGCCTGTATAGGCAGGTAACGCCAAAAGCCCGGCTTGTGCCGGGTGTAAGACGGCCGGCGCCCAATGGGGAACAAGCCGGCATTTCAGGAGGCAACTGAAAAAAGATTATGCTGCGGGCCCAAAGGGTTGAAACCCTGGAGCCAAGTTTGATGCGGAAAAAGTCATGATATGACATAATACCGTAAAGAACAGCATAATATGTATAAAAATAGGGTAATATATAAGCATAGGTGGTAAAATGATAAAAGACCGTAAGGTAATTTTACCGCCGGGTCCGGACCGCCAATTTTTTTGTGTTTTTTTTAAAAATTTTTAAAAAAAACGAGATTTCCGGACCAAAGTGGGATATATATATTACCAGGGGCTTTTTTACAAAGAAAGGCCAGATAGACCCGGCAAAAAGAAGGAGTAAGTCATGACCAATAGAATCTGTTTTTTAGCGCCATCGTTGACGGCTTCCCGATTTTTTCCGGCCGGGGTTTTGGCCCCCTGCGGGTCTGGGTCTTTGTTTGGATTAAGGCTGGTAGAGATACAGGGACTGTTCGGCTGGTAAAATGGTACGGATAAGTTCCTTTGGCGATGTCCTTAAAAAGAGGACCCCGGAACAGCGGCTTTCTTGGCGGAACGTACGCTGCCTCCGGGGAATCACTAACGCAAAGTAAATGATAGCCCTGCCAGGGTTGAGTTTCAATGCGTATAGTCCTCTTTTTATATGGAAGTGACCTCCGAGGCGCTTCCGGCATTCGGTGATTATTGCCGGATGAATATAGAAACAGGAGGGCTTTATGTTGAAAAAGAGCCTAATTTTTGGAAGTGTGGCGTTGTTGTTAACAGCGCTGATCACCCTGACCGGGTGCCCCACTTCTGTCGATGACAGTAGCAGTTCCGGGACCGTGTACGCCCACCGGATTTACGGCGATACCGTAAGCCCCTATCAGGCGCAGGGGGCGATAGACCGGGCCGTTGCCGCGGGGGAACCCGTCGTTCTTGAGGATGGTCTTAACATCACCCCCCCCGGTCATTTAAACTTTAAGAATGCCCGGGTCATAATTGACGGCCAGGTATCCTTTGAGAACGGCGTGGTGAGTGTGGTAGACGCCTCGGTGGAGTGGTCCCCCGGCGCGAGTTTCTATCTGAATGATGCTCCAGGAAGTACAGGTGCTTACATCCACCGGAAGGGCCTGCCCGGCCGTGTTAATTCTGCGAGATTGGTGGAGTTCGCCGAAAGCCTTGATACCATCATGCCCACCGCCACCAAGGCGGCGGTAAGGCGGTTCACGCTGGGTCCTCTTCAGAACCACGATTATTCCACCGGCCCCGGCGGCATTGACGCCCGGATAGTGGCGGGGACCCTGGAAGAACTCTTCGTCCTGGACAACCTTACCCTTCCCATTGATGGGAGGGGGGCCACTCCCAGTGGTGATCCAAATCCCCTGGCGATTACAGCCCTGGGGACCGTGGATGTTACCGGCACCCGCCCCGGCGTAGAGTGGAATAATCCTGCAAGTTCTAATTTATTATTGGGAACCTGTTCCATCCTGACCAGCAGCCAGGGGGGTGTCATCGTATATGGGCCTTCCAATACGGTATTACCCAATGTCGAGGTACAGGAGGGAAAGAATTTTACCGTCTCCCAATCCGGTCCCCTGAGCATTCCCGGTAGACTTACGGGAAAGGGAACCCTGGAGATTTCAACCGACACCGGCGATATTGCAATTGGCGGCGGCGACGGGAACATCCGGTTTACCGGAACCCCCACTCCCACTCGGATCAACCTCGGGAACACCGGTAATATTATCTTCGATAATGCGCTGGTGAGCCTTAATGATGGGTCTACGATAGCCGGGGATGTGGAATTTAAAGAAGGGGTTACCACAACTGCGGACATAGCCCTATTGGGCAATGTTACCCTGGTAAACCCTACTACCCTGGGAGCTAATGCAATTAGGTTTGGCGGATCGCTGACCCTGGGGGCGAATAAAACCATCTCTGTTAAAATTACCCCCACCGCGGCGGGGAGCGCCACCACCCTTGCCCCGGTCCTGGCTGCCGGTTCCGATGATCTAAAACTAACCCCTGCCGGTACGGTAACCCTGACCCCCGCGATTCGCCCAAGCAGAGCTAATGACGATGCGGTGAACGGGGCGAAAAAGATTAGCCTTGGGACTGCTGCTCTTACCATCACCAACGGTACGCTGCAGGTGGTCCCGGGAGCGATCTTCGAGGTTGCCGCTACCACCCTTTCTACGAGGATAAGCCCCAGTGAGATCGGTTACCTGGCCGTGGCCGACACCGGTACCCTCAGTTTCTCTAACACCGGTACCGGCAATGTGAATATCGGGGAAACGGTTATTTCTTCCGCTTCCGCCGCTTCCTCACTCAAAGCCTCAGGCGGGACCGTCATCCTGGGCAGCAATAAGATCCAGGGGGATGCCCCCGGAGCAAAACTCACGGCAGCCGCCGGCGGAACCAACCTCGCCCTGACCCTGGCCGGAGGAGCTAAGGTCCTTATCCTGCAGCAGGTAGATTTGAACCTGGCCGCTCATGGCAGCCTGGTTATAGATACCGCCGCCACCGCCAACCAGGTAACCCTGGCCGATTTGGCCAGGATCACCTTGAACAACGGCGAGGGCGGGAAAACGACCACCCGGGCCAAGATCGGCAGCACGACCGCTTCCGCCGCCCTGACCGGGGATTATGAGGCCATTACCGCGCCGAGCGCCACCACCAGCCAGGCAGCCTGGTCCGTGGCCCATAAGGGCGGGGCCAATGTGAGCATTATCGGCGCCGTCACTGGCCCCGATGTCACCCTTGCCAAGTCCGGTACGGCCTTTGTCCAGTAACCGGTATTCCCAAGCTGCAGGGCCCCTGGGGGCCCGGGGCAGTACGGGAAACGAAGATCCGGCCTGGTTCCGGATAATTTAAGGAGTGTTTTATGTTGAAAAAATATATTTTTGGCAGTGTTGTCCTGTTACTGGCGGCGCTGTTTGTCCTGACGGGATGCTCCCAAGCCACCGACAGTGACGGAGGGACTGTAGTATACAGTCAAAACTACCTGTTCGGCGAGGCCGACGCGGCCGATGTGGCGGCAGCCGTAAGATCCGCCCTGGACACGAAGCGCGCCGTCATCCTCACCGACAGTGTGATCCTCACCGGCGGTGTAGGATACCTTCCTGCTAGGCCCCCGGTCGCCAGTTTTGGTACGGTGGATGTCCGGGTTGAGGGCGATGTAACGGTAACCGCCGGTATCATTGTGAACGCGGCCTTAGCAAACCTCACCTTTGAGGAAGGCGCCACCATAACCGTACAGGACACCGGCGTTTTTATATACCGGGACGCAGATGACGGTAATCATATCATAACAGCCTCCGACGCCGTTCTCACCAACCAGGGCCGTAAAGTTCGGTACATGGAAAACGCCCTTATGGCCGTCCAGGGGACTGATGCTCATATTGCCATCCCAAGCTATCAGATAGGTTCGGCTTTTACGGCAGATGTCGCCCCCCATGTGCAGAGCATTTACGTGGTGGACAAGCTTACGATCAACGCGGGATCTACCGCGGTGCCCGGCAATGGAACAGTGGCAGGTACGCCCCAATTCATCGCCCTGGGAGAGGTGGACCTTACCGGGAGTAACGGCGCTGTTTTTGCCGCCATCGGTACCAATTTCAAATTTGCCGACACTTCTACCCTGACCAGCAGCGTCCCGGAGAGTGTTACCCTTATCTTGCCTGCGTCGCCTTCGGCTTACTTTGGCACGATCAAAGCCACTACCCCCATCACCATCGCGGGACCTGATAGTGGTGGTACGACCCTTATTAACATAGGCAATATCGAAGGCCCTGAAACCCTTACGATCAGTGACGCAACCAGTATTGCCACCCTCTCCATCGGCGGAGTTGCCGAATCAGGCAAGGTCGCGGTAAGTACGGGAACCATCGGGACAGCTGTTTCCATAGGTAACAGTGCCGGTTCCATAAGCGTTGTCGTTTCAACTATCAGTGGTACTGTTGGTATCGGGACCGTTAGTAATGCCGGTACCATAGCCATTACCGCTGCGAACCTTAGTGGGGTGGTTACAATCGCTAACAATGCCGGTACCATAGCCATTACCGCTCCTACAACCTTCAGTGGTGCGGTCAATGCCACCAGCAACGAAGGTACCCTAACCCTTAATACCGGCGATTCCGGTAGTATTACCGGCGGCGGGATGATTGCGAATAATAGCGGAACCATAAACTTTGCTACAACCGCTATTACTACCAACGCCTTTGACATCACCACCAACACCAGCACCGGAGTCATAAATTTCACCAAAGACTTTACCCCCACTGTTGCCAACTTCATCAAAAGCAAGGCCAATAACGGTACCATTAACTTTGCGGCTTCCCTTACAACTTCCACCGCTCTTGGTTCCGCCGCCGCCGCCAATAGTATTGCCGGCAGGGGCAAGGTAATCTTCAGCGCCCAGACCACCTTTGGGGCAGCCACGATTATCGACTGCGAGACGGAATTTAAAGCCGGGTTAACCAAAAACACCGCCGGAACCCTCACCCTGGGCGGCGATTTTGTTACCCTGGACCATGGACAAATAATCACCCTGGCAGCAGTAACCGACAAATTAATTCTTAGGCCCGGTACGCAGATCCGCGTAGGCGAAACCCCGGTATTGGCCGCGGGGAGCGGTGAGGTATACATAACCCCCGCCGCCGGCGCACGGCTCACAGCGGGCCCTGCCCGGACCAGCGAAACCGACCCCGAATCCGTAGAGGACAGGACCCTGATCCTGGGGAATGCGGAGATCACCGATATCGACGGCGACCTGCGGGTATTACCGGACGGTTACTTACGGCTTGCCGTTGCAAATGCTATCACCGTTAATGCGGATACGACTCCTGGTACCCTGACCCTGGAAGACGGCGCCTTTATTGAGTTAGGCTTCCATGCCTCCGCCGGCAACGGCTATAAGATCATCATCGGCGCTACTCAAATAGCCGGGATCGATGGTACCGCGTCCTTCCTCACCGCCACAGGCGGCCCCATAACCCTTGCACCCAACAGGATCTCCGGCAGCGGGACCCTCGCGATCCCCGAGGAAAGCGGCAGCCCGACCATTACGGTAACCAGTGGCACCCTTACCATAGCCGAGGCCAACCTTAACCTGCAATACCACGGTTCTTTGAACCTTGCAGCAGCAGGCGACCGTATTATCCTGGAAGGCGGACAAGTCCCCGGTAAAATCACCCTGGGCGAAGAAACGGAATATACCGTAACCACCCTGAACGGAAAAAACATTGGCACCGCAGCGATCACTGGAAGCGGTATTCTCCGGGGCAGCGCCGAAACCGGTTCCTCGACAGTAGGGGATCTCTCCGGCGCCACACCGGCGGGCAGCTTAACCATCACGGGACCCACTTCAGGCACAGGAATTGCGGCTTCAGCTTCGGTGACCCTGTAATCAACCCAAGGAAGCGTCCGAAACTAAACTTTCGGACGCTTCCTTACTAAGGGCGGGAAGGCAAACAAGCTTCCCGCCTGTGTAAAAAACGCGCCTCCCAAAACCCGGCCTGCGCCGGGTTTGAAAGAGACCCAAACCCTCCTGCCCAATTTGGGCAGGAGGGTCCTTATTTTTCTATCCAACAACCGTCTTTTAGTCCCCCTTGCCGTCAACCCCGGCGCAATCAGTAATGCTCAATATTCTCTCCGCTGTTCGTGCGGTTTGTGTGGTTCGTAGTTAATCCTGTTCTTCCTGCATGAGGAACCGCAGCAGTTACCGTCCTGTTATGCGAAACGGCCTATTGTTTTTATGTCAAATATTTTTATCGGCAAGTATTGTTTATACTGGTTAAAATCATCATCCATTGTATATATTTCAAAGTTATTTCTAACTGATATTGCACATATCAAAAAATCCGTATTCGATCCTTGTATCCCATTTCTTCTGCATATATTGGAATATTCTGCCGCCAGTTCATAATCTTTTGTTTCTATTGGAAAATCATTAAACCCTTCCATCTTTTCTTTTAGTTCATTAAATACTTTTTCATCAGATATTCCTGATAATAATTCTTGTCGAATGGGGCCAATAATTACTTCCATAAATTCGTCAATTAAATATTTTAAAACATCCACAATAGCTTTATCGTCAGATTTTATTTTTCTGCGTCTAAATGCCTTTGACCATATTGGAGTATCTATTAATATTTTCATCTTTTTCCGCGTGATTTTTTATAATCATAATTTTTATCAAATTCTATCTTTCCAAATAAATCAATAACTTCCTGTCGTTTCCGTCTTTGGATAAATTCATCCAAAGCCAGATTTACCGTATCTTTTTTGGTTTTTAATCCCCCAATAACAAGTGCCGTCTTTAACAAATTATCATCAATAGCCAAATTCGTCGCCATTTTATCCTCCAATAGTATTTTACACAATATATTGTGTAATTGTCAAGTATCTTTTGAAAAAAATGAAATAGGCCATTTCGTATAATGTCCCGGCTGTAACTGACGTTTGGGCGGTTGCGATAAAGGAAACCGTAGGTTTCCAGTAACCGCAAAAATGTGGTGGAGCGAGCTGTGGGAAGGAGCACTGCGACTGACCTAGACGAATGGATGTCGAGGGGCCTTTAGGCTCCGTAGCACTAACAGAGCTATTATGCGACGTTTATTTTAACCATGTTAAAAATTTATAATAAAACTTGACAAAGAGAAAATATAAAGATACTATCCTTAAAAAGGAGAATATATATGCCTAACGAAAATGTTGGAAATAGGTCTTTTAGAGAATTATTTGATCAAAATGTATCATTTATTAACTCATGTTACGCAAGGGTCCCAAGAAGAGATTTTAACCACAAACCTCACGAACCACACGAACAGAAACAAAGACAAATTGGCGTTTTCACCGATAGTTCTTTCCTGCTTTCCCACGAACAAAGAAGAGAATTCAGGCATAAATTCCGGAATATCGAAGCAAAAGTTCGTGGTGTTCGTGTCGTTCGTGGTTAATCCTATTCTTCCTGCGTAACATGAGTTATTAAGTCAGCCTGCTAATAGTCATGCCGGTCAAAATCCTTTTTTTTGAGCAAAATAAACGATTATACAAAAGTTACGGCACTAAACCGCGATATAGATGAACGGAAAAACAATCCTTGGAATATTTCTGCTATGAAAGAACGTTCCTCATTGTTCAAAGAAAAGTTATTAAAAATATATGCATGGAAAATCTAATAAAAATAAACGACGCATAACAGGTCTGTTAGCGCTGCGGGGCCGGCCCTTCGGGGTTCCATTCGCCTAGGTCGGCAACGGCCGAAACAATTTTTTTGCCGAAATTTGCCGAAAGTTTTTGAAAAAATCATCCAAATATACTTTTTTTATACTATTGACATTATTGGATTAATAATATATCATAAATTTATGGAACTGATATTGGATGCTAGCGCAATCATGGCTGTTATTATAAAAGAACCAGAAAGGGAATTGGTTCTGCAATTGACAAAGGATGCTGTAATTTCTTCTCCTAATATGGTCTCTTATGAGATTGCAAATGGTTTGACCAAAATGATAAAGAAAAAAATAATCGATAAAGAACGTATGATAAGTGCATATAAATATTTTAAAAAAATACCTGTAAAAACAATAGACGTGGATATTGAAAAGGCATTGGAAATAGCATGGAAATATAAAATTTATGCTTATGACGCTTGTTATTTAGAATTTGCAAACAGACTAAATTTTCCATTATTGACTTTTGATGGTAATATGACAAGAATTGGAAAAGAACTTGGTATTACCATTTTGGGAGGATAAAATGTTAGTATTTGATTATACTGATTTTATAGAGGACGCAACTGAAATTTTTAATGCTGCATTGACTAATGAAGTAATAGTGAATACCCGAGATGGAAATCGTTATAAAATACTCCCGATAAAGAACGAAGATAAAACTGGAAAATCGCCTCTTGAGGATATTCCATGTATAGAGGCTGATATAACGACACAGGAAATTGTAGAATTATTAAGAGAAAGTAGAGCTGGGATATAAGAAATAGCTATAATGGGGCCAAAAAACTGAACATAACAGGCCTGTTATGCGAAATAAAACCGGAAATTATTTGAAAATAGAAAACACGCCGAAGATCCATGATGACGCTAAAAATAAGGTCTTGACAAGAAAGTTTATACTGGATAACATAAAAAAATTTCAGGAGGATTATAATGAAAAAAGTAAAATGTGTTGTTTTTTTAATGATATTATTATTCTCACAATTTTCAAATAAGGGGCATTCAATATTTGCTCAGGATTTGTCTTATGAATCGGATATAGAATATATTTTAACAAAATATCTCCTGGAAGAATATGAAGAAGTTATTAGATTGTTAAATAAATATTATTTTGAACATCAAAATGAATTAGCATATCTATATGGATTATGCTATTTAAAGTTAAATATGAACAGAATAGCAATCGACTATTTTAATACTACTTTAGCAGAACATGAAAATAACTACGAAGTATTAAATAATATTGGCGTTGCTTATTTTAAAGAGAATGATTATATCAATGCAATGAAATATTTTCATTTGTCATTTGTTTCAAATCCGGATTATGCGATTGCCCGGGAAAATTATAATACGGCATATGAAAACTGGATTTCAGAAAGGGAAAACGAACAAATTGGCCCAGTAATTCCATTTACGGAAAGACCAACAATGTATAATTCGTTAGGATGGTTTTATTATTATTCCGGCGACTATCATAACGCGATTTATTATTTCAAAAAATCTATAGATGAAGATGCAGACTATCAATTTGCATATATTTCTTTAGCCTATATATACGACGAAGGAAATAATTTTGAAGCAGCACTGGATTGTTTAAAGATCGCAGAAAAAATAGATGAGAATAATCCGGATCTTTATAACAATTTAGGCATAGTCTATTATCATTTGACAGATTATGAAAATTCAGAGAATGCATTTAAAAAAGCAATAGTATTAAATTATAGATTTGCTGAACCCTATAACAATCTTGGTTTTTTGTATTTTGAGAAAGGAGAATATAGTATTTCAGAAGATTATTTCAAAAAAAGCATAGAGATGAATATTGACAATAAAAGTCTGAGGGCAGAAAGTATGGCAGGTCTGGCGATTATTAATATGAAAAATCAAAACATAGACCAATCAAAGGCATATAAAGAGTCTTCGTTGAAATTAGACTATAGAATGAATGACATAAAATATTTAACAAATACGTTAAAATGGAATAAACAGTTAATTGAAATTTGGAGTAATATTTAACTTGTACCAAAGGAGTAACATAAGGCAATCGCCATCTGTAGCGGGTTTTACTTCGCATAACGTTCCGGGTGTATGCGGCAATTTGGCGGCCAAATTGTGGGTGAAGTGGGCCGTACTTTTATAATACATTTTATAGACTGTTTTGGCAACATATTTTTTTAAAAATTTCCAACAAAATTTTAGGCCCATGTCGTTACGCCCGGCGGGGAATTACGCCCCACTCCCTAAATCCCCCCCCGTCATAACAGACCGTTTACGGGCTGTTACCCCAGACCCTACCGTTTAGCGCAAACGTAACGCCTCCAAAAAAATTCGTCTGAAAAGCCCTCTTACCCCCTTTAACATCGGCAGTTTAGCCCTTGCCGTCAGCCCGGCGGGGAATTACGCCCCGCTCACGTCTCTGGAATTCCCCGCGGTAACAGACCGTTTACGGGCTGTTACCGCGGACTCTACAGGTAGTGAGCGGGGCGTAATTCCCCGCCGGGCTTAGCCATGGCTAAACTTCCGAACACACTATTTTCGGGACAGCCGTACCAAAAGCTCGTAGATCTGCTGCCCCCCCTGGGTGGTGTTGATCTGACCAAAGGCCACCTGCTGGTAGATAAGGTTCAGGGTACTGTTCAACTCCGTATCATTGGGCAGATGGGGGGTCTCCGGGGAAGTATGGGGGCCGGCGACATCGTGATAGGCAAAAACCTTCTGATCCGCCGCCGTAGCTACCGAGGACGCTCCCTGCCGGAAACTTGAGGAAGAGGAAATCCCCCGGTCATTGCCGATGATCTTTCCCGCTTCGGGGCTGTTCACCAGGAAGTTGATAAATTTTACCGCCGCTTCGATGTTTTTGGAGGCGGCGTTGATCGTGTAAACCTGGCTCAACTGGGGCCAGAGGGCCTTGGTCGCTGCGGCGCCGGGGAGCTCGATGAGCCCCAGTTCATCCTGGATGGCGGCCTGGTAATTGGCAAACTGGTTGGAAACGATAAAACTGATCGCCACTTTACCGGCGATAAGGGAGGATGAATCCACATTGGTTTCCGCGTAACCCGCGGAAATATCCGCCGGGGGAACAAAGCCGTTGTCCCGGTAATCCTTAAACAGATCCAGGAACTTCTTGGCGTCCGCAGCAGTAGCCTTGGTGGTCCCGGTTACGTCGTCGTAGATCGGGGTGCCGTTCCAGCGCAGCCAGTAGCCGAACCCGGTGGAACCCGAGGAGGTGGACCCGAAGTCCGTCAGGGGGTACACCCCCGTGGGGAGCCTGGGTTTGATGGAAGCGAGGTAGGCCCGGAATTCCTCCCAGGTCTGGGTAACCTTGGGCAGGGGAAGGCCCGCCTTTTCCAGGAGGGTCTTGTTGTAGATCAGGGCGGGAATGGTGGCCCCGGTGGAAACCCCGTAGAGGTTGCCCCGTACCGAACCGGCCTCAATGGCCCCGGCATCGATGGTGGAAACGTTCAGGAGCCCTCCCTTGTAGGGGTTCAGATTGAGGATCACGTTTTTTGCCACATAATCGGGAAAGTTACCCCCCATCTGGATGATGTCGGGCCCGGCGCCGCCGGCGAGCTGGGTATCGACCTTGTTGAAGTGATCCCCGGTTCCCCCGGAGACCTCGATGTTCACTTTGATCCCCGGATTGGCCGCCTGGAAAGCGTCGATAGCCGCCTGGCTTGCCTTTACCCGGGCCTCGCTGCCCCAGAACGCCCACCGGAGGATGATGGTACCCGCATCGCCCCCGCCGGAAGCCGCGGGACTGCCGCCGCTCTGCTGTCCCCCGCCTGCCGCAAAGATCACGGCGGCGCTCATCATTAAAACAACCAAACCCAATACGATTTTTTTCATTACAAAACCTCCATAAAATGATGGGATACACTATCCCTTGATACCGGTGGTGGCGATTCCCTGGACAAAATATTTTTGCAGGGAAAAGAAAAGAACAAAACAGGGAACAATGGAAAGAACCGCCATGGCAAACATGGACCCCCAGGATGACATCCCCGAAGAATCGATAAAAAGCCGCAGCCCCATGGGGACCGTGTATATGGGCGGCGAGTTGAGGTACAATAGCTGGTTGAAAAAATCGTCCCAGGTCCAGAGGAAGGTAAAAAGTACCGTGGTTATCAGGGCCGGGACAGTGAGGGGAATGATGATCCTGATATAGATGCCGAATTTGCCGCAGCCGTCAATCAGGGCCGATTCGTCCAGGTCCTTGGGGAGGCTGCGGACAAACTGCACCAGGAGGAAGATGAAAAAGGCGTCGGTGGCGAAAAGTTTCGGGATCACCAGGGGGAGGTAGGTGTCGATCCAGCCGAAGGTCCGGAAGATGATGTACCGGGGAATGGTGGTTACATGGCCGGGCAGCATCAGGGTAAGCATCATCAGGGCGAACCAGAGGTTCCTCCCCGCAAACTTGAGCCGGCCAAAGGCATAGGCGGTAAGGGAACAAAAAGCCGCGTTAAAGACCACGCAGAGGACGCAGATAAAGAAAGAATTCCTGAAAAAAGTACCGAACCCGACGATCCCGATACCCTGCCAGCCCCGGACATAGTTTTGCAGGGTGACGGATTGGGGGATCAGGCTGGGATCGCTAAAGATGGTGTTCCCCTCTTTAAAGGACGCCATGATGAGCCAGACAACCGGGTAGAGCATCCCGATCCCCAAAACAATGATAACCATATTTGAAAGGCCGGCATAGAACAGCCTTCCGGTTTGCCGTTTCATTCTCCGCCTCCATAGCTCACCAGGGACCCCGAGACTCGGAAGGTCAGGGCGGTCAGGGCGGCGATAATGATGAGGAGTACCCACGCCATAGCCGAAGCATACCCCATTTCGTAGAAGGCAAAGCCCTTGAGGTAGAGGTAGAGACTATAGAACATGGTGGAATCCAGGGGGCCGCCCTGGCCGCCGGACACGATAAACGCCTGGGTAAAGGACTGGAAGGCGCTGATCATCTGCATCACCATGTTAAAGAAAATGATGGGGGACAGGCTCGGCAGGGTGATGGAGAAAAACTGCCGGACCTTTCCCGCCCCGTCCACACTGGCCGCCTCGTAGTATTCCTGGGGGATCTGCTTGAGCCCCGCAAGGAATATGATCATGGGGGACCCGAACTGCCAGACCGCCAGCAGTATCAGGGTGTAGAGGGCGTATTTGGGGTTGGAGATCCAGGCCGGCGGGTCGGCGTTAAAGGCCCCCCGGAGGATGGCGTTGATGATCCCGTCCGCGGCAAAGAGTCGCCGCCAGAGGACCGCGATGGCCACCGAGCCCCCCAGCAGGGTGGGAATGTAGTAGATGGTTCGGTAAAAGGGGATGAGCCTGAGCTTCTGGTTCATCAGCATGGCCACCGCCAGGGCGAAGACCAGTTTTAGGGGTACCGAGATAAAGACAAAACGGAAGGTAACAAAGAGCGAATTGAGAAACCGGGTGTCCCGGGGAAATTCATCGTTCCCCGCAAACATCACCAAAAGATTCCGCAGTCCTATCCATTTTGGGGGCTGCAGGATATCGTATTGGGTAAAGGACAGGTACAGGGAATAGATCATGGGGTACAGGGTGAGGATAAAAAAACCCAAAAGCCAGGGAATAAGAAAAACATAGGACGAGAGGTTTTCGCGGATTATTTTTCCTCGATTACCGGTACTGTTTTTCATACGGCGCTCCTCCCGGGAATTATGGGGCATCATTTCCATCCTACCATTCTACCATGGCTTCTAATTTTTGACAAATAAAATTTTCAATTTCCCGGCATTTTCCTTTTCGCTGCCCGGCACTTGCCCCTTCCCCGTCCTTTGTTCGTGAGGTTCGTAATTTCCTTCTCCTCTGTTCGTGTGGTTCGTGTGGTTCGTGGTTTTCCTCTCCTTTATTTGTGAGGTTCGTGGTCTTCCTCCCCTGTATTGAAACAGCCGCTCTTTACAAAGGACCCGGGCTTCTGCTAAACCTATTGCGGAGAACGCGATGGATATGTTAGCAAAACTGCGGGAAACCCATGTTGAAAGCCGGGTAGGGGAGGTGGAGACCAGGACCGGCAGGGCCGCGCTGGATGAATTTATCCGCTCTGGGGTCAAGTTCGCGGCATCCCATCCCAAAATCGAGGGGGTCTACTACCGGGCGGTCCGGGACCTCGCGCGCTGTGTGGTCCCTTCGGCGTCCGGGGGGGGCATGCTGATCGAGGGGGCCGTGTTTCTCGGCGCCTGGCTGGAAAGTACCGGTACCATCAGCGCGGAGCTGCTTTCCCGGTTCTGCCCGGAAGCGGCCCGGCTTACCTTCGAACTTTTCGCGGATTTTCAGCGGGAAGACGGCCTTATCCCCTATAAGCTCCTCCCCGGGGGGCCCAATTTCAGGCAGGTCCAGATGGTCAGTCCCCTGGCCCGGAGTGTCTGGAACCATTATTGTCTGCACGGGAACAAAGGGTTCCTGGAGAAGATGTACCGGGCCATAAGCCGCAACGACCAATGGCTGGAAAAATACCGGAACACCCGGGGAACGGGCTGCGTGGAAGCCTTCTGTACCTTTGACACCGGCAGCGACGCCTCTCCCCGGTTTTGGCAGGTGCCGGACACCCCCTATGGGGGCGACCCCGCCCGGTACGATCCGGATTCGCCGGTCCTGCCCTTCCTGGCGCCGGACATGACCGCCAATGTGTACTGCCAGCGGAAGTACCTGGCCCTCATGGCCCGGGAATTAGGCATACCGGATCCGTCCTGGGAGGCAAAGGCCCGGCAGAGCCGGGAAAGCCTCATGCGCTATTGTTACGACGAGACCGATCATTACTTTTATGACCGGGACCGGCATGACCGCTTTGTCCGCATCCAGAGCGATACCCTCATCCGGGTGCTGGCCTGCGAAGCAGGGGACGACGCCCTCTTTGAGGACGCCCTCAGGCGCTATCTCCTCAACACGAAGAAGTTCTTCTGCCGCTACCCCATTACCACCATCGCCATGGACGAGCCGGGGTTCAGCCAATCCTTCCAATTCAACAGTTGGGCCGGGCAGGTAAGCTTCCTCACCCAGATCCGACTGCCCCATGCGTTCGACTACCATCACCGGCCGGTGGAGCTGACCTGGATCCAATACCCGATTATCGCCGCCCTCTCCCGGTTTGAAAAATTCCCCGGAAGCCTCGACGCCTGGCTTGGTCACGAAGGGTATGGGGAAAACTACACCCCCACCATGCTCTGCGTCCTGGATTACCTGGAGCGGCTCAGCGGGATCTTCCCAACCCCCGGGGGGGATCTCTGGTTTACCGCCCTGGTCCCCCGGGGGATAGACCACGGAGAATCGGTGGCCGAGGAGACCGGGTACAGCCGTATGGTGGACAATGCCCGCTTTGAATTCGTCAACCAGCGGGAACTTTCCGGGGTGTATAAAAACGGGGAACTGCTCTACCAATTCCCCCCCGGGGTCAGGGTCGTTACCGACCGGAGGGGCGCCCTCCGGGGGCTCATTGGCATGAGCGTCCGGCGGATAACAGGAACCGTGGTGTATCAGGGCCGGAACATCCCCTTCGCCGTATCGGGAAACGAGCGGCTGGAATACTCCGGGACAAGCTTTGTCAGCATTGCCAATCCCGGGGTAATCCCCCCCAACTACGGCGAACCGGACACCCTTACCCTTTAGCCAGGATGAGGGGGCTGCCGGGGGTGAGGGTTTTGGCGGTCATGGCCGCGAAAAGCTCCCGGGCCTGGTCCCGGCTCAGGGTCTGGATCGAATAGTCGTTCAGGAAGACCCGGAAGGCCTTTTCCGCATCCCCGGCAAAGGCCGCCTCGACCATGCCCTCCTGGTTGTAAACGTGGTGGAGGGTGATATTCCTGATCTCGCTGGGAAGGCCCTTGCTCACCAGGGGCTGGATGTTGTCCCGGGAGAATTCCGCGTTGGTCTCCACCACCGGCCCCCGGGGGAAGTCGGGCATCTGGCCTTGGTTGGGCAGGTTCACGTTGGTAACCAGGTTCCCCAGGCCCAGGAGGGCCTTCACGATCCGCAGCCCCTCCTCCCCGGAGTTAGCCGGCGCCAGCTTTTCCCTGCCGTCCCGGTAGGCCGCGGCCTTTTCCTCCAGCTGTTTCCGGTTTTCGATCCGGTAGGAAACCGGGGTCAGGCGGTACTTCCACTCCCGGACCTGTTCTGGGCCGGCCATATACCAGGTATGGGGGCAGAATTCCGCCAGGTGCCGGTCCCCCGCGGCGGCGATAAGGCCGTAGCGGCGGAACAGGTCCAGCTTAACCCGCTCGGCGGAGCTGAAGTAGTCGTTCTGCCAGTTCTTTTCCCCCGGCGCCTCAAAGCCCGGGACCGCGTATTTTTCGGCGAATTCGGCGTAATAGGGGAAAATATCCACGTTCTTCCAGGATGCCCGGTCAATCCAGGTAAAGTGGTTTATCCCCAGCACCCGGGTCTTAATCTCCTCCCGGCCGGCGGTCCCCGGGGTAACTACCCCGGCCTCTTCCAGCACCGTCCGCAGGAGCTTCTGGGTGTGAAACACTTCGTGGCAGCATCCGAAGGCCTTAATCTCCGGGAATTCCTGGTAGAGGGTCCGGGTACAGATAGTCATGGGGTTGGTGTAGTTGAGGACCCAGGCATCGGGGGCCCAGGTCCTGATTGCCTGGGCGATCTCCCGGAACAGGGGGATGGTCCTCAGGGCCCGTATGAGCCCCCCGGGACCGACGGTGTCCCCCACGGACTGGTAGATGCCGTATTTTTCCGGTTCGTGGACATCCACCGCCATCTTCTCAAAATCCCCGGGAAGGATAGAAATGAAGACAAAGTCGCTCCCGGTCAGGGCCTCTTCCAGGGAAGAAGCGGCCGTAAAGGTCCAGCGGCGGTCATTGTTTTCCGCCATGACCCGGTTACCGATAATCTCGTTATCCCGGGCCGCGGATTCCTTGAGGTCGTAGAGGTGGATGGTCCCGGCAATTTCCTTTTCAAAGGCCAGGTCCTGGATCAGCACCCAGGCCCAGTTCCGGGAACCGCCGCCGATATAACAAATTTTTATCTTATCCAGGGCGGTGTTCATAAGATTTCCTTTTTTTTCAGCATAACGATTATCGTGAAGTTTTTATAGATACCGTTTGGGTTCCTTGTCGTTTTCCTGGGCGTATAGTTCAATATACCCCTTGACGGTACTGGCGGCGATTTTTCCCAACAGAACCTCCTCCACCTGGAAAAGCCCCACCTCGCCGGACATGGCCACGTCGATGCGGATGGGCTTTTCCTTCCCCGCGGAGATCCGCACCTGCTCTATGGAATTGGCGGAATATTTGTGAATATCTCCCACCCGGGGGAGGTTTGCCAGGGCTATGGGGATCCGGGCCCGGCCTTTTTCCATGTCGCAGCCGTCGGCCACCAGGATCACTCCCGCTTCCAGGGAATGGATGAGCCGGTTCCCCATGTGTCCGCTGATGGATTCCAGGGCTATGGAACGGACCGAAACCCGCAGCAGTATATTATCCGGATATATCTTTTGGAGCAGCCGGTCTATCAGGGGGGCGGCCAGGTAACTCCCGTGAATCTCGTGGTCCTGCCGTCCCATGGTCATCCCCACGTCATGAAGAAATCCCGCCGTCAGCACCGCCACCAGGCTGTCCTCAAAATCCCCGGAATCTTCCCCTTCAAGGGTGGTTTTGATCTCCGCCTTTCTCAGTAATTCCATCATCCGCAGGGTGTTCAGGGCCACCGTGCGCATGTGTACCGGGCCATGGTCATTGTACCCCAGCCGTTTAATGGAAACCGTATTGGCGTAATCCTGCATGGCCCGTATTTCCTCGTCCCCCAGGAGGAATTCGGCGGCCTTGACCGCCTTCCCCGAAGGGGACAAATTCGTAACGGCGGTCAGTATTTTTTTATTCAAAGACAATTCTTTTGATGATCGCATACCTTTACTATAGTATATAAAAGCAATTTAACCATCAACCAACCCGCAGGATAGAAATAAACCCCTAGATCTCCGGGGCGTTTTCCAGCAGATAGTTTTCCGCTTCCCGGTTCCACAGGCCCTGATAGCGGCCGCAGATCTCCGCGAGTTTCGCGAAGAAGGGGTCTTTTTTGCCCTTTTCCGCAAAGTCGCTTATGGCGGTAAGCTCCAGTTTTTTGTGGGTGTAGATGAGTTTTTTGCCCCCGGGGATCTTATCCAGATCGATGGTGGTCCGGGCCGCCGAATCCAATCCCCCCACATGGGTAATCATAAAGACCGGGTTGAGTTCTCCCCTGGCCATCATGGACAGGGATTCGATGAGATCATCGGTATTCCCCCCGGAGGTTCCCACGATGTGGTGGGATTCGTAGTGTACGTTATAGAAGTTAAAGGATGCGGAAAAGGCGGTATCCGTGGGTCCGGCAAAAAAGTTAAGACAGCCATCCTTCCCCAGGAGCCGGTCCCCCAACTCCAGCACCGGCTTGACCGGGGCAAAAACAAATACGTCGTCGTAGAGTTTATCCCCATTCAGGGACTTGAGCTGCGCCACGGGGTCCGCCGCATCCTTGGTGTTCACATAGACCAGTTCCACCCCGTTCTTTTTCGCCTCCTCCACGGTTAAAAGCTGGGCGGCCCGGGCCAGACGGGTTTCGTCGATATCGGTCACCACCAGCCGGGAGGGCTTGCGGGGATTGTGGATGGCGTAATCAATGGCCCCCAGGCCCATGGGGCCCACCCCCGCCAGCAGGGCCAGGGAGCCCCCTTCGGTAATCCCCATGGCGTGGACATAGGACCCCCCCTTGGTATGATACTGGGCATGGAAGGCCCCCACAATACAGGAAACCGGTTCCGCCAGGGAACCCATATAATAATTATCCCCCGGATAGTCCAGGAGGCAGCCCATTTCCATTACCTCCCGGGGGATGATGATGTAGGTGGCGTCCCCCCCGATGTATTCATAGGAATACCCCGGCGCCCAGAGGGTCCCCGCCCCGTCGGGACCGGGGTAGTTAAGGGCCGGCTGGATGGCAAATTTCGCGCCCGCCGTAAAGGTGTCCGCCCATTTGGCCCCCACCTTTTCGATAATTCCGCAGAATTCGTGGCCGATGATGATGGGCTGTTTGGTCAGATCGTACCGGACCCGTTTGTGTTTTTCCCCCTGCATGGCCAGCTTGTGGCTGGACATACAGATCGAATCGGATATTACCCTGGCCAGGATCTCGTCTTCCTTAATTTCGGGAAGCTCAAATTCCTCCAACCGTAGATCGTTAACGCCGTAAATGCGTACCGCTTTTGTTTTCATGGTTCCTCCTCTCATTGGGACCGCAATTTTTTGTCACCCGGTATAGCGTAACCAGGCTTCCCGGTAGGGGAATAAGGCGGGAATGGAGCTTTTGGCCACCTCCTTATATTCCACCTCAAAATCATTGGACAGATCCGCCAGCGCCTTTCTCGTCAGGGCCATTTTGGCGGTCATGGCCGCCCCCAGGGCGGTAGCCTCGGCTATGTCGGTAAGAAACACCCGGTTGTCCGGGAGGCTTGCCGAAACCAGGGCATTGTAGGCCTTGTTTTGCCGGAACCCCCCCTCGGTGAAAACCTCCACCCCCGGCGTCAGGCCGGTCCGCTCCAGGGCGGTGAGGGTCTGCATCACCAGGGAGATCCGCAGCGCCGCAAAACCGTTTTCGTAATCGTTAAAACAGGGGGGAAGGGCCCTTCCCCGGCTGATGTCTTCAAAATGATACTCCTTCCCCGCTTCCACGATCCGGGGCTTGGACCGGGGAAACTGGCCGGTTCCGGCGGTAAGCTCCGGCAAAAGAAAGCAGTTTTTCTTTTCCAGGATGGAGCGGTACCGCCCCTCATCGTAGGGCGGAAGGTCCTCCCGTTTATGGAGGGCCATCAGGATTTTGGACCAGGTCTCGAATTCCTGACCCCCCAGGAAAATGGCGGTTTTTACCGGCCCCCGGAAGGCGGAAATGTTAAAAAAGACCACCTTGCCCAATTCATCCGGGGCAAAACCATAGTGTTTTACCGGGTTCATGAGTACGCACCAGGTCCCGGTGGAATTGAGGATAAACCCGGTCTCCCCCTTTTTGGTGAAATGGGGGAGCAGGGAGGAATTGGAATCGTGGATCCCCAGGGTAACGATGGTATCCCGGGGAAGGCCGGTTTTTTGGGACACCTCTTCGGTGATGGTCCCCAGAACATCCCAGGAATTGTTTAGTTTTCCCGGTATCAGGGAAGCAATGCCCAGGCCCTCCGCCACCGACGAGAGACGTCCCGCAACCTGGTCCCAGAGGTAGCTATGGCAGCCCATATAGGTGCCTTCTATCCCGGTTTTACCGGTAAACCGGTACCCCCAATACTGGGGGTATAAGAGCAGATGGGCCGTCTTCTGAAATTCATGGGGGAATTTTTCCTTGGCGAAAAAAATGCCCTTGGCGGTGTTGATCATGGCCTTGAGGTAGGGGGTCCCGGTGCGGGCCTGGAGATCTTCGGGGCTTCCGAATTGGGCATAAAACCGTTGGTGGAATTCTTCCCCCGGTTCATGGGTGTAATAGATACAGGGGATCGACGGTTTGCCATCCCCACCGACGGCGGTAAAGGTGGCCCCGTGGGTGGTAACCGCGATGGCCTTAATGGGGTAGGTCTTGGCGGCCTCCGCCAGCCGGCTGATAAACCACCCTTCCATGGCCTCCAGGTCATGGGCCTCCAGGCCGTCGATATCCCTGGGCGGAAAAACCCGGTAGTGGGCGTCTACCTGGGTAAGGGCATCATCGTAAATCGCTACCTTTTTATTGGTCATTCCGATATCGATTACCGCGATAGCGTATTCCATCCCCTCCCTCCTTTAGTGCAGCATGACCTGTCCGCCGGTTACCGGAACCGCCTGACCGGTTTCATACTCCTGTTCCACAATATAATAGATCGCCCGCATCACGTCGGGCCCGGTACACCCCCGCTTCATGGGTACCTTGGATTCGTAAAAAGTCTTGACATCCTCGATGGTCCGTGCCCCCGGAACCTTACCGGCCCGTAAATATTGGACAAAAAGCCCTTTTTCCGGATCCGACCAGAGGGGACCGTCGAAAAAATTACCCGGACAGATGGCGTTTACCTTGATGTTGTATTCCACCAATTCCAGGGCAAAACTCTCCGTCAGCCCCAAGCCGCCGAATTTTCCCCCCGCATAGGCCCCGTTTTTATTGGAACCCTCAAGACCCGATTTGGAGTTGATCTGGATGATATCGGTTTTCCAACTCGGGGCGGTACGGTACTGGAGCCGCAAAAGCCGGCCCGCATATTTTGAGATGAGGAAAAACCCCGTATAGTTTACATCGGTGACAAATTTAAAGCTCCCCAGATCCTGTTCCAGGAGGCTTGCCGCCTTGAGGACCCCGGCATTGCTGATACAGAGGTCCAGTCCCCCCGCGGTCTCCACGACCCGGCGGAACATCCCCTCCACCGAGGCTTCGTCGGCTACATTAACCGCCACCGCCAGGGCCGCGGTCCGCTTCTCGGCGGCGTTTATCCTGGCGGCCAGCTTTTCCGCCCCGTCCAGATTGAGGTCGGCGATAAACACCAGGGCCCCCGAAACAGCCAGGGCCCGGGCGATTTCTTCCCCAAACCCCTGGGCGCCGCCGGTCACCAGGGCTATCTTGTTTTTAACCACCTCACCCCGGCTTTTGGCGTTTGACCGGGGATCGCTCAGCCCGTCATTCTGGGGGATCCGTTCTTCCAGAACGGAAATATCTTCCTGCTCGGCCCGTTTCCGGACGGTATCCAGATCCCGGTCAATCCAAAATACCACCTCGGGGTTGTCCTTAATATGGATAACGATACAGGCGGGATATTTTTCCACCGTCGCTTTTTGGGTAATCGCCTCCGCCCCGGAGGGGGCCATTTCAAATTCCCAGGCGGCATAGGCTTCCTGCAGGACCAGGGCGGCGGCTTCTTCGTCCAGCCGATCCTCCTTGAGGGCGGAGCCTAATTCAACGGTAAGGACCTGGGAGGAAACCGCCTTACCGATGGATCCGGAAATAACCACCCGGGACTGCTGGGAAACCCCAACGCACAGCCCCCGGACCAGGGGCGCCAGACGGGTACAATCAATAGAACTCATAAAACCTGCCTAATTTGAGGCGGTTTCAAAATTATGGTCCCCCGGACCATAATTTTGAAACTACCCCCTTTTTAATAAAACAGCCTCAAAACATGACATTTTAAGGCAACATATAGTATAGCCTATCTTCCAATCCCTTGTAAACACTAAATATACCTTCTTCGCCTTTGTGGTCGAATTCTTTTTCTTTCTTCCATATATTAGGCATATAAGGTACTAACCCCGCATCAGGCGGGCCGCGATTTTGGCCGCCGACTCCTCGGGCCGCAAGAGATCCAAGGACCGCCCTTCGGCGGCGTAACGGGCCAGCCGTTTTCCCAGGGGTTCTGCGGCCAGGGGATTGGCCGGCGAAAAGAGCCCCAGCGCCGGGTTCACCGAGGCGAGCCGTTCATGGGCGATGAGGGCCCAGGTGGTATCCGTCAGGTGCCGGAATTCGGGGAATAACACCTCGGGACAGTTAAAGGACTGACGGGAACTGTTAATATCCACCCCGGAGATCTCCATAAAGCCTTGCTCCCGGCAGAGTTTCTGAAGGCCCAGGAGCTGTTCCCGGGTATTCCGGGGGGGCATATAGGTAAGCGCCTGGTACCCCCGCCGGACCAGTTCATCGAAAAGCTCCTCGATATAGGAATCCTCGAATTTTTCCGCCCGCTTGTCCCCGGTGGGGGATTCGCCCACATCCCCCAGGTAGGCGTAGGCGGGAATGGCCCCGATGGAACAGGCGAATTCCGTCACCTTTTCCGCGGGGATACACTCCTTTTCGCCGGGCTGAATAAAAATCCGGGGAAGCAAGCCGGATTTCAGGACCCCGATGAGATCGAAAAGGTAGTGGGGATTATCCCCTGCCCCCAGGAGCCCCGCGATTTTTGGGGAGGGTTCAAGGCCGAACCGGGTTTTAAGCTTTTCCGCCAGGGCCGGACCCTTTCCGTCGGTTTGGATGAGTTTTTCCGCCATTGCCGCCAGGAGGTGCCGCTCGGTAATGCCCCCCCCCTCGGCGGCCTTGGAACGGTTCCAAATATCCTCCTCAAAATCCAGGGGGGGAAGCCCCGCCTCCCGGAAAAGCTCATTGGCGGAAGCCGTCATGGCCCGGGTGCGGAGGAGCCGTTCCGCCTGGATGGGTTTGAGAAAATCCCGGACTACGGGGATAGCGGGCCGGGGTATGCCCTGAACGGTCATATATACCAGGCCCTCCGAATCGGGGTTGTTGATCTTCCGGTGGGCAAAGGGCCCCGGCTTCCCGTCGGGCCCGGTCTTAAAACTCACCCGGACCTCAAAACCCACGCAGCCCCCGATCCCCAGGACCGCGCAGGCGGCGAGCATCTCCTCCGCAGCGGCTATGGAATCGTGATCCACGGAGCCCGCCGCTTCCAGCCCCGCGTCCCGGGCCTTGAAGGCCGCCATGCAGGGGGTATAGGGGCTAAAACTGTAGATGGTGTGGATATGGTTGTTGATCTCCCCGGTTTTTTTAATTATCCCCGGGTTTTTCCCTTCCAGGTCCTTAAGGGCGGCCAGCCGTTCCTCCCCCCCTATCCGGGGATCATTTACCGGGGCTATGGGGTCTTTCATAATAAATCTATTCCCATATTATACCCCCTGCCGGTTTCGCCGCTGTAAGTCCAGGGTGGTCTGTACCGTTACCGGGGTATGTCCCGGCAGGGGCAGGATCCGCTCATGTACCGCGTCGATGATCCAGTCCACCTGGGGGAAGTAGAGCTGTTCCATCTCCGCCGCCGGGGTGATCCAGTTCCGGCTCCCCACCACCGCCACCGGGGCGTCCAGGTAATCAAAGGCAAAGGTCTGGATATTGCTGGCCACGGTGTGGAGGAAAGACCCCCGTTCCGCGGCGTCGCTGGCGAGGAGGATCTTCCCGGTTTTTTTCACCGATTCGACGATGGGGTCATAATGTAAGGGATTGATGAACCGGAGGTCGATCAGCTCCACCGAGAGGCCGTAAGCGGCTTCCAGCTTCTTCGCCGCCTCCGTGGCCTTGTAGAGGGTCGCCCCCAGGGTGGCGATGGTCAGGTCTGTTCCGGGTTTCCGGATGACCGGTTCCCCCTCGGGTACCTCGTAGTAGGTTTCGGGGACCCCTCCCTTCTCAAACTGTTCGCTCATGTCGTACAGGAGCTGGCTTTCAAAGAAGATCACCGGGTCCGTCCCCCGCAGGGCCAGGTTGAGCATCCCCTTGGCGTCGTAGGGGGTGGCGGGGAAATAGGCCTTGAGCCCCGGAATATGGGCGGTGAGGGCCGACCAGTCCTGACTGTGCTGGGCGCCGTACTTGTTCCCCACCGACACCCGGATGGTGAGGGGCATCTTGAGGAGCCCCGCGGACATGGACTGCCATTTGGATGCCTGGTTGAAGATCTCATCCCCGGCCCGGCCCATAAAGTCGCAGTACATCAGTTCCACCACCGCCCGGCCCCCGGACAGGGCATACCCCACCCCGGCGCCCACGATGGCCCCCTCGGAGATGGGGCTGTTGAAAAGCCGGTGATAGGGCAAAAGCTCCGTGAGCCCCCGGTACACCGCAAAGGCCCCTCCCCAGTCCCGGTTCTCCTCTCCCCAGGCGGCCATGGTGGGGTCGATGGCGAAACGGTGGGCCAGGGCTTCAAAAAGGGCGTCCCGGTACTGGAAGGCCTTGTTTTTCGATACCGGCTTCCCGTCGGGGTCAAAGCCGTACCGGGCCTTTCCCGCCAGGGCCTTTACCCGGGGGTTTTCCGCCAGGGGCTGGGACAGTTCCGGCTCCCGGTCCTCCAGTTTTTCCACCTTACCGTTGGAGAACATCACCGATTCGATAAAGGCCCCTCCCAGCCGGGGAGAAACCTCATCGTTTACCGCCAGTTTTACCACCGCCAGGAGCTTTTCCTTGAGTTTCGCCCCCAGGGCATCCAGCTCGTTCTGACCGGCGATCTTGTTTTCAACCAGGTAGTTTCCGTAGGACGCAATGGCGTCGGCGTCCTGCCAGAGTTTTATTTCCTCGGGGCTCCGGTAACTCGAAGCGTCCGAAGGGGAGTGGCCCGAGATCCGGTAGGTCAGGGTGTCCAGGAGTACCGGCCCCTTGCCTGCGAGGAGCAGCTCCTTCTTTCGGGAGATCGCCTCCGCCACCGCCAGGGGATTGTAGCCGTCCACCCGCTCGGCGTGCATGTTATCGGGGTTAACCCCGGCGCCGACCCGGGCCATGACGCCGTATCCCATGGTTTCCCCCGAGGTTTGCCCCCCCATGCCGTAGAAGTTATCGAAGAAGTTAAAGAGGATGGGCGGCGCCCCCCCGGCTTCCTGGGGCCAGAGGGTATGGTACTGGTCCATGGCGGAGAGCATCATCGCCTCCCAAACCGGGCCGCAGCCCATGGAGGCGTCCCCGATATTGGCGATGACGATCCCCGGCTTCCGGTTGATCCGTTTGTACAGGGCCGATCCCGCGGCGATATCCGCGGAGCCCCCCACGATGGCGTTATTGGGCATGGACCCGAAGGGGGTGAAAAAGGCGTGCATGGACCCTCCCAGGCCCCGGTTAAACCCCGCCTTCCGGGCGAAGATCTCCGCCAGGGTACCGTAGAGGACGAAATTCTCCGCCAGGTCCTTAATCCCGTGGTAGGGGATCTTTTCGGTGGCCCCCAGGGTTTCTCCCCCCAGGAAGTCCTTCATGATGGCTTCCAGCTTCTTTTCGTCCAGCTGCCACACCGCGGAATAACATTTGGCGAGAATCTCCCCGTGGCTCCGGTGGCTTCCAAAGATGTAATCATCGGTGGTGAGGTTCACACACTGACCCACCGCGGAAGCCTCCTGCCCCATGGAAAGATGGGCCGGCCCCTTGTGGTTGTATTCGATACCCTGCCAGGCGCCCTGGGTTTTAAAGGTATTGAGCATGGTTTCAAATTCCCGGATGGTCGCCATGTCGTACCAGATCCGGATGAGCTTGTCCTTGCCGTAACGGCTCAGCTCCTTTTTTATATCGCTTTTGTATTGATTAACCGGAATATCCTTGATTTTGAGGATCTCCGGCTTCCGTACATCCTGAGGATTTACCACTATCGATTTAGGCATCTTTCTCTCCTGTTATAATAAACATAAATTTGTAATCGTCTTGTCTCTTCTATATTACTTCATATCACGCAAGGGTCCCAAGGAGAAATTTTAACCACGAACCTCACAAACCACACGAACAGAAACAAAGACAAATTGGCGTTTTCACCGGTAGTTCTTTCCTGCTTTCCCACGAACAAAGAAGAGAATTCAGGTATAAATTCCGGAATATCGAAGCAAAAGTTCGTGATGTTCGTGTCGTTCGT